>CAVEDI010000059.1:0-7610 GCA_963614405.1 Oscillospiraceae bacterium
GTTTCAGGCGGCAGTCGTGCGCAACTGCTCTCCCACGCTCGCGGGCATCAAGCCGGCATCGCTCTTTACCTATCCAGGCACCTACGCCCACGGGGACGGCTCGGTCGCAACCGAAACCATCGCAGAGCGCCGAGCACGCCTGCTCAACGTTATCGCCCAGTGCAATCGCGAGCTTGACCCGTTCGGTATCCACCTGAGTGTTTTGGTCTGGCGGCCCTGCGGAGCGCTCGTGTATATGTACCGAGCCAAAAGCCTCACCACCTATTTCGCAGACCCTCGCGCCCAAACGGCGCTCGGCTCGGAAGGCTACGACACGAAAGACCTTTCGACATGCCTTGTGCATTTGGCATCACGCATCACGCTCGCGAGCAATAACGTCGCGGAATGCGCCTGTAGCCAGACTCGATGCGCACTACCCCAGCAAGCTAGCTGCAGCAACGACTGCACCTGCGAGTTTCCGCACGAAATAGGCTACTTCCTCGGATATCCCTACGACGATGTGCGCGAGTTTATCGTCCAGCGCGGCGAGAACTACAAGGTCTTTGGAGCTTGGAAGGTCTACACGAATGTCGAGCAAGCGCTTGCGATGTTTGACGCCTACCGCGCTTGCACTCAATACCTCACCTTTGTCTATCAGCAGGGCTGCAGCTTGGCGCAACTTGCCCAGGCAACCCGATAGAACATAGAAGCCGCGGCAACCTGCCGCACAACTGAAAGGACTCAACATGAGCAAGATCGCCGTCGTCTATTGGAGCGGCACGGGCAATACCGAGGCCATGGCAAATCTCGTCGCCGAAGGCGCCACGTCCGCGGGTGCCGAAACTGAGGTCATCCCCTGCGCCGACTTCTCTACCGACAGGGCCGCCGACTACGACGCCTTCGCCTTCGGCTGCCCCGCCATGGGCTCCGAGGAACTCGAGTACGATGAGTTCCAGCCGATGTGGAACGAGGTCAAGGAGACTCTCGGCGACAAGAAGGTCGTCCTCTTTGGCTCTTATTCGTGGGCCGAGGGCGAATGGATGGACAACTGGAAGGCGGACGCCGACGAGGCGGGTGTTAACGTCGTCGATTCCGTCATCTGCTACGACGCCCCCGACGATGAGGGCGAGGCGGCCTGCCGCGCCCTTGGAGCCGAGCTCGCCTAGCGGCAATGAGCTCCGCCCGTAACGCGCTCTGCACCAAAACACATTCGCGTCCCAACAAAAACGGGAGCCGGATCACATCCGGCTCCCGTTTTCTGCTATGTCAGTCATATAAAGCGGCTACGAGATATTGCCCAAGAACGCCTTGGTGCGTTCGCTCTTGGGATGGTCGAAGACCTCGCTCGGCGTGCCCTCTTCCACGATAACGCCGCCGTCCATAAAGACCACGCGGTCGGCGACATCGCGGGCAAAGCCCATCTCGTGAGTCACCACGATCATGGTCATACCGTCACGTGCAAGATCGCGCATGACGCCAAGAACGTCGCGGACAAGCTCGGGGTCAAGCGCTGACGTAGCCTCGTCAAAGAGCATCACGTGTGGATTCATCGACAGGGCGCGGGCGATCGCCACGCGCTGCTGCTGACCGCCCGAGAGCTGGCTCGGCATAAAGTCGATGCGCTCGGCCAGGCCGACCTTGGTCAGCTCCTCGACGGCAATCTTCTCGGCCTCTTCCTTGCTGCGCTTGAGCACCTTTTGCTGCGCGAGCATGACGTTCTTTTTGACTGAGAGGTGCGGGAACAAATTGAACTGCTGGAACACCATACCCAGATGCGTGCGCACCTTGTTAAGGTCGACGCCCTTGGCGCACACGTCCACACCCTCAACGATAATCGAGCCGCTCGTGGGATGCTCCAGACGATTGATGCAGCGAAGCGTCGTCGACTTGCCCGAGCCCGAGGGGCCCAAGACCACAACGACCTCACCCTTGTGCACATCCAGATCGATATCGCGCAGGACCACGTTGTCGCCAAAGGCCTTCTGGAGGTTCTTGATGCTGACGACGACCTCGTTCGAGTTATTGGTTTCGCTCATGATAGGACCTCCTTACAGACCGGCGATGTGATCGGCGGGCGTCGCGACAACCTGTCCGGCGCTCTTGGCGGGACGCTTCTTCTTGGTCTCGGCCGTGCCCAAAAGCCTCGCCTCAAGACCGCTCACCAAGCGAGCGAGCGGCAGGGTGATGACCAGATAGAACAGGGCGGCAACCACGTACGGTGTAATGGAGCCCGTCGTGGCCACGATGGTGCGGGCATTCATGACGATCTCGACCACGCCCACGGCCGCAAGCAGAGACGTATCCTTGTAAAGCAGGATAAATTCACTGGTCAGCGTAGGCAGGACATTACGGAACGTCTGCGGAATCATGACATAGAGCAGCGTCTGGAACGCGTTCATGCCCAGCGAACGAGCAGCCTCGTTTTGGCCCTTGGGGATCGATTGAATACCGGCACGGAAGATCTCACACAGGTACGCAGACGAGTTCATGGCCATGACGATGACGCCGAGCACGTAGTCATCAACCTTGACGCCGGCAAGCGGCAGACCGAAGAACGCGATATAGATCTGCAGGAACGCCGGCGTACCACGGATGATATTCACATAGATGCCGGCAAGGCAACGAAGGATGCGCGACTTGGAAATGCGCATGAGCGATAGGGCGAAACCGAAGGGAATTGCCAGCGGAAACGCCACAAGCACGATCGAAAGCGACATGAGGAAGCCCTTGAAGACGATCGGCAGGCTTTGGACCAAAATGACCGGGTTCAAGAACAGGCGCAGGAACATATTGGAGTTCCAAGCCTCGACCCACGGCTGCTCCTTAAGATCGGCCAAGAAGTTATCGAAGGCCGTCACACCCTTGATCTCCACCGACGGAATCTTGGAGATCTTCTTGGTCGAGCCATCGGCCAAAGTGTAGGTGCCGCTAAAGGCCTCATCGCCGCCCTCGACGGGGAAGGTCACGCCGTAAACCTCGACACGGAAAAAGCCGCCGGCAGGCGCCGTCTCGCCAAAATCAATCTTGAGCGTCTGGCCGTCAGCCTTGCACGTGGGCTTCATGGGCGTACGATCCATGAGGTCCTCGCCCGAGAGCATCGTCAATCGCGTGTCATCGGTACCAAACGTCGTGCCGTCGACAAACGTCAGCGAAAGACCGCTCAGCTCCTCATCGGCATCGGCCTGAACTTCCCAGGTAATGCGCGTCTCGGTGCCGCCGACCACATCGCTGCCCGAACCGGTGTTGGGTCGGGCGGTAATCTTTGCGGTCTCAAGCGCCTGGGCGGTCGTGGGCGCATATGTCCCCACACACACCAGCGCGAGCGCCACGGCCATGACGCAGGCTAGCTTTTGGAGCAAGGCGGGCAGTGGAAAACGCTGCTCCGCAGCCCCTTTGTTCAGTCGAGACAAGGTGGCTCCTATCGTAGAAGTTGTCGGCAAAACGAGACGGAAATGCTCTCCGTCAAGAGAAGCGCAAAGGCCCTCTCCGCCAAAGCGGAAAGGGCCCGCGAGCAATCAAGTAGCTATTTTACTTGATGTTGTACTTAGCCATGAGGGCGTCAACGGTACCGTCGTCGGTCAGGTCCTTGATGGCCTGGTTGATGTCGTCCTTGAGCTTGGTGTTGCCCTGGTTGATGGCGATGGCGTACTCCTCGCCGGTGCTGATCTGCTTGATGGTCTGGCAGGTGTTGAACTGCTCGGCGGTCAGCTGGCTGGCAACGGAGCGGTTGGTGACTACGGCGTCGCCCTTATCGGACTGCAGGGCGCTGAAGCACTCGGTGGCGTCCTTGTAGGGGACAATATTGGCCTTGGGGAAGTTCTCCTGGGCAAAGGACTCGGCGGTCGAGCCAGACTGGACGATGATGGTAGCATCGGCGTTGTTGAGCTTCTCGCTGTAGCTGTCGGCCGTGATGTCGGTGTTATCGACCTTGGTCACGATAGCCTGATCGTCCATGTAGTAGGAATCGGAGAAAGTGACTTCCTTCTCACGCTCGGGCGTGTCGGTGATAGCCGCGATGGAAACGTCATATTTGGCGCCCGAAGCGACGCCCGGAACCAGTGTGTCAAAGTCATTGTTGACATACTCGACATCCAGGCCCAGCTTGTCGCCGATAGCCTTGATGAGCTCAAGGTCAAAGCCCTGATAATCGCCGTTGTCATCCTTGTACTCAAACGGAGCGTACTCGGCAGAGGTGCCGACGGTCAGCGTACCGTCCTTGACGAGCGCGTACTCCTTGGAGCCGTCGACCTTCTCGACCTTAGCGTCGTCAGAGCTGCTGGAACCGGCATTAGAACCAGAGGTGGCGTTGGACGAGCCGCAGCCCGTCAGAGCGAGGGCGAGCGCCATAGCACCCGTGGCGGCAAATGCGCCAAGCTTCTTCAGCTTCATAATCAGTCTCCTTCCAATGACCCCACGTGATTCAGAGGTCTGCAAAAACTGAGGGTTATTATGCACCCGCTTGGAAGAATCTGCAATCAGAAAACTGATTGAAACAAACCTATAACGTGAATGGAGCACTCCGCTTTATGGCGGCCATTACTGCTGCAACGACCTTAACAGTTTGATTTCAGCCGCATAACCTGCAAGTTCGTTCGGTGTCTCCAAAATGAATGGCAATGCGCGCAAGCGGCCATTCGATACAATATTCTGCATAACCTGCATACCGCCACCAAATTCCTCGCTGCCAAGGTATCCCTTGCCGATGCACTCGTGACGATCTTTATGGGCGCCGCAGGGATTCTTGGAGTCATTGATGTGCACGGCGCGCAAGCGCTCGATACCCACCACACGATCGAACTCGACGAGCACGCCGTCAAGATTGCGGACGATGTCATAGCCGGCATCATTCACATGGCAGGTGTCCAGGCAAACGCCCAACTTGGCCGACAGCTCGGGACGCTTGTCGGCAACGCCCTCGATGATGAGCGCCAGTTCCTCAAAGCTGCGGCCCACCTCGGTGCCCTTGCCGGCCATGGTCTCGAGCAGCACCGTCGTCTGCTGGCCCTCAAACATCACCTGGCACAGCGTGTCGACAATCATCTGAATGCCGGCGTCGGAGCCCTGTCCCACATGCGCACCGGGATGAAAATTGTAGTAGTTGCCGGGCAGTGCTTCCATGCGCTGCAGATCCTCGGCCATGGCCTCCAAGGCAAACTCGCGCGCCCGCTCCTTAGCGGAGCAGGGGTTATAGGTATACGGGGCATGAGCCACGAGCGGGCCAAAGTCGTTTTGCTCCATAAGCTCGCGCAGGGCCGCCACATCATCCATGTCAAGGTCTTTCGCCTTGCCGCCGCGCGGGTTGCGCGTAAAGAATGCAAAGGTATTGGCGCCAATGGACAGCGCCGTCTCCCCCATCGCCCGATAGCCCTTCGTCGTCGAAAGATGACACCCGATCGTCAGCATCTCCAGCTCCCCACTCATCAGTTGCGGTGAAATACGGTCTATTGGTGCCTTATTTTGGCGCAAACAGACCGTATTCCACCGCAAGTTATAAAAGGGGCATCAGAGATGTGGGCCGCCAGGCACCACGGGCGCCGGCGTCATGATCCCCTACGCGTCAGCGCCAAGTCCTAGAGGGCTAGACGGATTGCATCGATGATGTGCGAACAGCGCTGCGTGGCGGCAAGGGGCATGACGGGACTCTCGAGTTTCCCCGTCTGAATGAGCTGCGTCGCATGCGACGCCTCGCCGTAAAAATCATCGACCTCAAATGGTGTATCGATTTCGAGTACTCGACCGTCGGAATACTTCACATGGGCGAGCTCGGGGCGATGGAGACGCTCGATTTCCAATGAGCCCCGCTCACAAGCAATCGTTAAGCGGCTTTCATATGTTGCTTTGCCGTCGCACACCATATGAATGGGTATACCGCCGACGCTCATATGGATCTCGTCGGCCCAATCGACGCGGCCGCCCGATACGTCACGCCAGCGAACTTCACGGGACGAAACCTCGCACGCGCCCGCGAGCAAATCCTCAAACCAACCGACCGCATAGCAGCCCATGTCATATAGACAGCCGCCCTGCAACGGATCAAGCAGATAGCCCGAAGGAGACTCGCCGTAATCGAGCTTTTGCACGCTTTCAATCGAGACAATACGGCCAAGCTCACCCGACGCAAGCAAGTCTTTCACGCGAGTGCACATCGGGCAAAACCGATTCTTCATCGCCTCCATAAACAGCACGCCGCGCTCGCGAGAGGTGGAGGCAATCGAGAGAGCCTCTTCCTCACTCAAAACGGCCGGCTTTTCGCACAGCACGGCCTTTCCCGCGCGCAGTGCCCGACAGACCCAATGCGCATGCATGCCATGTGGAAGAGCCAAGTAGATTGCGTCGACATCGGGGTCGGCAATCAGCGCATCATAAGCCACATCGCCGCTATCGTCAGCCGTGGCATAACTGTGCGCGGCATCAATCGAAAACGCCCTGCAAAACTCCTCAACATGCGAAGGAGTGCGGCCGGCGGCAGCCACAAGCCGTGCCCCGTCCACCTCCTTGAGCGACGATGCAAATCGATGCGAAATGTGTCCAGCGCCCAAAACGCCCCAACAAACCTCACGCAAATCATCACATGAATCCCGATGACCCACGACAGCCCCCCTTCAGTTGCGGTGAAATAGTCCCTGTTTAAGCCCTATTCTGCCGCAAACAGGAACTATTCCACCGCAAGTTATAAAAGGGTCATGAGGAGCGTGTTTTGCCGAAGACTTTAAGCATGGCCGTTACGGGGCCCGGCTGGAAGCGCCGGCGCACGTCATCGAGACGCTCGGGGATATCGATATGCTGCGGGCAGTGGCGCGCGCATTTGCCGCACTTGACGCAATTGCTCGCCAGCTTGGCCTCGCTTGTGCGCACCGCACTCGCCGTAAAGTATTGCGACAGCCCCGTAAACCAGCTGTGCGCATAGCTCGCGTTGTAGGCGGCAAAGCAGCCGGGAATGTTGATACCCTTGGGACATGGCATGCAGTAGCCGCATCCCGTGCAGGGCACACGGTTCGATTTCTCAAACTCCATCAACACGCGCGCAATCGTGTCGAGCTGGTTGGCAGTCATCGAATTCGGCAACGCGAGGTCTGCCAGTGACGAATTCTCGTCCACCTGCGCGGTATCGGTCATACCCGAAAGCAGCATCGTCACCTGAGGATGATTCCACACCCACGAAAGACCCCAAGCGGCAGGCGTATGCAAATGCCGATCGCATGCACCATCGAGAACAGCGCGCGCCCGCGGAGGCAATTTGCCTGCCAAGCGTCCGCCCAAAAGCGGCTCCATCACAAACACCGCGAGACCTCGCTCGGCGGCGGCCATGAGCCCCGCCGTTCCCGCCTGATATCGCTCTCCAGCGTAGTTGTACTGGATCTGGCAAAAGTCCCACTCATACGCATCGAGCATCGTAAGGAAGTCCGCCGCGCTGCCGTGGTACGAAAAGCCTATCTGACGAATACGCCCTGCAGCCTTTTGCTGCGCGATCCAGTCCTCGATGCCCAGCGCCACCACGCGCTCCCACTGCGCAGGCGAGGTGATGTTGTGCATAAGGTAATAGTCGATATGGTCGGTCTGCAGGCGGCGCAGCTGCTCGTCGAAAAACCGATCGAAATCCTCCGCGCATTTGCACGAAGCATGCGGCAGCT
>CAVEDI010000060.1:0-3650 GCA_963614405.1 Oscillospiraceae bacterium
AACTGCGGGAACGGCCTATCCGCTCAATGTGTTCGGCTGAGATCGGAAATCAACCCGAGGTGGGCCCGGCTGATTGTCTCAATCTGTAACAGTTACAGGGCAAATCTTCCTCTACGTGTTACAGATCGAGACAAACGGTCGACACGGCTCACAAACGTCTCAAGCTGTAACAGTTACCGAGTAAAATCGGTCCTAATTGTTATAGATCAAGACAGAGGGGGATTTCCGTCCAGTCCAAACCAAATCTCTCAGTCTTCCTGCAACTTCGCACACGTGACCTATAATGTTGCTTTGGTTACGCTATATATTGCGCGGCCATTTAATACGTCGCCCACCGGGAGCCATTAATTCCTATCGCCATATTGGCTAGGAAGCAATCAAAGGAGGTATCCGTGGCAGCAGAGACGCCTTGCTCGGTCCTCTATAACGATATTCGCTCGTTCGGCGGTCTTAAACATCTCGAGATCGCCCGAATGCTTATCAATGGAAACTCTTATCTCGGCAGTACCCTGCTCGAGAAGTGCTCTTCCAACCGCTCGTATCTCACCCGTTACATCGTCCATCGCAAGCCTGACCAGTGCGCGCCCTCCATCTACAGCGACCTTACTGTCACCACGCTCAACCTTTCCTCGGCAATCTGCAGCAAGCTCGGCGGCGGCGAGTCCGCCTATCGGGCAATCGCCGAGCACTATCGCGGTCCGGCCGCCAACGAAATGATGTCGGCTCTCACCAGCTACAAGCTGGACAGCCGCCTATATGCAAATGCCCTCAATCGCATCGACAACTTTGACGGCAATGCCGTGCGCGAGAAAAGCACGCTTTACCTTATGCTCTTTGTGGCAACGGGGGCGCTCGCCGATCCCGTTCAGGGCGTGGCCACCGTCGAGCGCTTTTGCGACAGCAAGACGGGCGGGCACTTTGGCACCACCGAAACTACCGTCGGGCGTGGCTTTATGAGCAGCCTGGAGCAGCCGCGCACCGTCGCCCCCAACCTCGGTCTGCTCAGAACCCATGCCGACAACTGCGCCGACATGCAAATCCATCCCCTCACACGCGATCCGCGCGGCACCGTAATTGGTTCTTTGCCCAAAACCTCGCCCAGCATCACCGATGTGGGCGCCGACGCATCGCGCGAGCATCTTCGCATTTGGCTTGAGGGTGAGCACTGGTACGCCCAGGGCCTTGGATCGACCAACGGCACGGTACTCGAATCGGGTGCAGGCGACGCCGATATTGTGATTGAGCCGCCGCGCGACCAACGCGAGCCCGGCAAGATCTATCCCCCAGTGGAAATCGAAAACAGCGACAGGCTCCATCTGGGTCTCTACACGACATTCCTTGTCATTGTGGACTAGCGCGGACGGCGATCGGAAGACGGTCGCCGTCCGTCTTTCGTCTTCTACCTTCTGCGTCGTAAACGACAATGCTCAGCGGTATACGTGGGCAGTGCGGCTATCATGGTACTTTACCGATATCCGCACTGCTCACGTATACGTGCGGCAACCCATGCCAGACAAAGGAACGCCATGGATACTACCGATAGCGCCTATGGCGACAAACTCATCCGTCTCGATACGTTCGATACCGCCGTGGCGGTCGACCCCAGCGCCGAGGACGACGCCAAACGTCGGTTTATGACGCTTATTCTCCAGACGGCCCACCGCAACAACGGCAACATCGGGCACGTGCTGCGCGCGACCAACACAAGCGGCGAGCTCTTTGCCGTCAAGCTACTCAAGGACAACGCCATCCTTTCCGGCCAAGCACCCGACCGCTCCGCCGAGCAATCGGCAGCGCACCTGGCCAACACCGCCGCGCTGTTCGAGGAGTACCGTCATCTGTGTACCGTCTCGCACCTGCGCGGATTTCCGCGCGTCTATGGCTACGGCTCGTGTGAGGATGACCCGCTCATCCTCATGGAGTGGGTCGAGGGCACCTCGCTCAAGCAGGCGCTGCCCCTGCTTCCGCACGACGCCTCGGGCGGGCTGACCACCCAGATGGTCGCCGCCGTCGGAAACGCCGTGCTTCGCGCACTCTTGATGACGCAAGGACTCGTGAATCCGGTCGTCTATCGCGACCTTTCGCCTGCCAATATTATGTTCCGCACCACCAGCCGAACGCTCGAGCAGCAGATCGCCGATCGCTCCTTTGACCCCTGCCTCATCGACATGGGCTCCGCGACCATGGCCCTCGGCGACGACACGATCACCCGGCGCGCCGACATCTGGCGCTTTGCCACGCCCGCATACGCCGCGCCCGAGATGCTCACGCAGGATATCGAAGGCATCGCGGCCCTTCGCCGTTCGCCGGCAATCGATGTCTACGCGCTTTCGAGCATTCTGTACCAGCTCTACAGCGGTCGCAAACCGTTTGACTTTGAGTCGACGGACGCCGCTGCAACCGGCTCGTTCTATCTCGTAAAGACCAAGACCAAGCCGGCGCCGCTCGAGCCGCGCTGCGAGGGCGATGAAGCGCTCGTCCAAATCATCATGAAGGGTCTCTCAGTCGAGCAGTGCGATCGTCCCACCGAGCAGCAGATGCTCGAGGTGCTCTCGGCATACCTCACTGATGCCGAATCCGAGGGCCGCGAAGGTGCAGGAGACGAGGCCGCAATTGATATCGATTCTGGCACGCACCTTAAGGTCGACGTCGCCGGCGAGCGCGCACGAGAGATCCTGAATCAGGCCCGCCACGATGCCATGACCCGCCGCCGCTTTATTATCGGCGGCGCTATCGCAGCCGTTGCGGGGCTCAGCGTTATCGGGGCGGCAACCCATGGCTTTGGCATCCCCGACTACCTTGACGGCATCCGCGGTTCACTTGACGACTACACCTGGGATCAGCTGCAGGAGATTTCGCTCAAGATTAAGGCCGCCGAGACCCGTAGCGAGGCACGCGAGATTGCCAAGCGCTATCACCTGCTCGATGACAACGGGCATATCCCCTATCCATGCACCAAGCGCGTCACGCTCACCAACGGGCTGCAGGTTGGCGCGCAGCTTGTGGGTATCCGCCACGACGAGCTTCTAGACGGTACGGGCAAGGCCGGGCTGACGTTTATGTTCGACGCGGGTATTGCCGAGCGCAACGCTGCAGCTGAACCGCCGAGCGCCGGCTGGGCAGATTGCGAGCTGCGGGAATGGCTCAACGGCGACGGCCTTAAGCTGCTGCCCAACGAGTTACGCGCGCTCATTAAAGGGGTCAAGAAGGTCTCGAACAATGTGGGCGCCGCCAACAGTGCATCGTGTCTGAGCGAGTTGCCCGCAACCCTTTGGCTGCCCGCCATGGTCGAGCTGTGCGGTACGCAACCGCCCGATTCGTTTGCCAAGGACTATCACTACCTGGCAGACATCTACAACAGCGAGGGCAAGGAGTACCAACTCTTCCGCGAGCTCAAGGTGAGCCCGTATTCCACGAACGAGACGATGGTCCGTCAGTGGAAGGGCAAGGACACCTGCTGGTGGGAGCGCACGGTGAGCCCCGACTCATCGGAGACCGAAGGCACGCTCTACATAAACCGTGTGGGCCACGACGGCGACGCCTTTACGTACGCAACGCCTGCGGACAAGCCAAACAAACGAACCTGCGTGATCCCCGGATTCTGTATCTAGAGAGCGGGCGTCTTGCCGTGACGGGACCCCTCCCCGGCA
>CAVEDI010000061.1:0-2029 GCA_963614405.1 Oscillospiraceae bacterium
ACGGCATCGCGAAGGGCAACCCCAACGAGGTCTACCTGCGCTACCCGCGCTCTCCTCTCGCCGACCAGTCCGGCGACGCCGGCTTCACCCGCACGCCGAGCGATGACGCGTGCGCCTACACCTGGGGACTCAGTCTGATCAAGCGCTCAAGCTCGGACGATAAGCCGCTCGCGGGTGCCAAACTGCGCATCATCGACGACCGCGGTCGCATCCTAACGACTGACGGCTCGTGGTCGACGGATGCCGACGCGTGCATCACCACGGACGCGGATGGCCATGTGGAATTGAGCGGTGTGGACGCGGGTGTCTATACCGTCGAGGAAATCGCGGCACCCAAGGGCTACACCGCCTTTGAGGGCAAGCGTACGGTGACGGTTACGGCTGAGGGTCTGGACGTTAAACAAGTGGCGACCGCGAAGCCCAAGGTGACCGTATCGGTCGAAAGCCCTCTGCGGGTTGATACCGCCGATGCCAGGACGGGTTCGATTGAGCTGTCGGTGCTCAACACCCCAAGCAAAGAAGCAGGTCGAGGCTTTATGCCCTCGACGGGAGATAGAACGTTGGTACTGGTGGCGGTTTTGGCTGCCATCGGAGTGGCGGCTATTGTTGTCGCGCTCGTCATCAAGTGGGGAGGAGGTCGCCGTGAAATATAATTGCCCTTCTTGCTCAATGGCGTACTGCCTCCGTAGCGAGTGACGCGCAGGCCTACCGACCTGATGATCATTGGTTTTGAAAAAGTTACTAGAGAACCCTCCAAGAAAAGCGGGGCACCCGGTCGACATGACCGAGTGCCCCGCTTTGTTTGTTGGTGCAAAGTAACCTGGCACCTTTGTGGTGGTTGGTGGCTAAGCGGTGGGGAGTCCTGGCATGTTAGCCGGCTGCTGCGGCTTGAGGTGGGCGTTGCGCCAGATGATCTGGATAACGTAGCCGAGCATAAAGACAAAGGCTACGCCGCTGATGAAGTCACCTACGAGGGGAAGCCCCGTGAGGGCGCCTGCGATTACGCCACCAACGGCTGCCATGGCGTAGCGGTTCTGGCTGTGTCCGACCATGCGGGCAATCGCGCACCCCGCAAAGGCACTCGACACCAACGCGATGCCGATAACACCGCACAAGAGGGCTCCGGCAAGCGACAGGCCGGCGATAGAGATAATCAGCAGTAGGACGGCGGGGACGATAGCAATCGTGCTCAGAAGACCGCTCACCCACAGGGGCATGGGGCGCTGGTGGAGTATGCCGGCGGCGCTGGCGGTCGCGCGCGGAAAGACGAGCTCGAGCAGCAGAGCGACAAAGCAGGTCGAGAGTGCCGCGGCGACGATACCGCCGATGACATCGTTAACGGTGGAAGTATCCTCGTTCTCGGTGCGGTCGATCTTGAGCGCGCCTACCTCGGCGCCTGCGGCACGCTCGGGGTCCTCGGAGACGTGCGCGTTCACGGTGCCGGAGATGTGGGCGTTCTTGCCCAGGATGAGCTTGTCGGCCCAAACCTCGACATCGCCCTCGACGGTGCCATCGATGGTCACCGTATCGCCCGCAAGCGCTGCCGACTTGGTGGAGCCGCGTAGGGCAACCGTCTCGCCTATCGCGTAAAAACAGCTGGCGGTGCTACCGGTGTTGAGCACGACATGCTGACCGGCTACCGTCACGCTGCCATCGATTGCGGTTTTGGAGATATCGATGGTGCGCGCCGCCAGGCGAATAGCGCCGCCTACGGTGCAGTCGCGAATCGATAGGCTCTCGCCCGCCGCGATAATATCGCGGCCGATGGAGGCATCGTCTAGGTTAAGGCTTTGGCCGGCCCAGTACAGGTCACCCTCGGCGCTGGACGTATCCGAGTCAGCTTCGGTCGCAAGTACGTTTCCAGCGGTGTCCGTGCCGGCGAACGACGCCGTGGGAAGTGCGATGAGCGCGAATGCCATAAGCAGGCAGCGACGCATCTTGTGTGACGGCGCCGTCACGGTTTGATTGAAAGCCATGGTTGATCCTTTTGTTAGGTGTTCGGCATATACCTAACAGGGTACCCAACGCG
>CAVEDI010000062.1:0-2791 GCA_963614405.1 Oscillospiraceae bacterium
TTGTAGCCGCCCGCCTCGATAAGACCGATAGTCTGGCGCGTAACGCCCACGGCCTCGGCCAAGTCGGCTTGCGAAAGGCCAGCCGCCGCGCGCGCCGCCTTCATGCGAAGGTTTTTCTTACCCGGCATGGAGCTCCTTTCGTAAATGTGGACAGATATCCGTTGCAACATGACAGAAATATATTGCATCCATCAGAAGATGTCAACTATATCTGTCATTATGAAAATCATGTTCGTCATCGCCATGCGGACATTACAACTTCGGTTCGCTATTCAAACTTACTCGGACAGAGTCAACTCGGTTTTGTCCGAGTAAACGCTGTTCCACCAAATTCCGAACGGTTGTTCGATGGATTTCGTGTTGGTTGGAATCGCTCATGGGCTGGGCTATGCTACCTTGACTATCTATATGACTAAAACGCAGCAAAGGAGCACCGAGAGAGCGAGTATGGCAAAAAACACCGCAAACTATGGTAACGACAGTATCCGCCAGCTCAAGGACGAGGAGCGCGTACGCCTGCGCCCTGCCGTCATCTTTGGCTCGGACGGACTCGATGGCTGCGCGCATGCCGCCTTCGAGATCCTGTCCAACGCCGTTGACGAGGCGCGCCAGGGCTACGGCAAGCTCATCACCCTTACCGCCTTTCGCGATGGCTCCATTCAGGTAGAGGACAACGGCCGCGGCTGCCCGCTCGACTGGAACCCTTCCGAGAAGCGCTTTAACTGGGAGCTCGTCTTTTGCGAGCTCTACGCCGGCGGCAAGTACAACAACAACCAGGGCGGCGACTACGACTTCTCGCTCGGTACCAATGGCCTGGGTTCGTGCGCGACCCAGTACGCCTCCGAGTACATGGACGTCACCGTCTGGCGTGACGGTAACAAATACTCCTTACACTTTAAGAAGGGCAAGGTCGTCGGCGCCAAAAAGAAGGCACTCGAGATTGAGCCCAGCAATGAGGACCGTACCGGCACCACCATCAAGTGGCGTCCCGATCTTGAGGTCTTTACCTCGATCAGCATTCCCCACGAGTGGTATCGCGAGACCATGCGCCGCCAGGCCGTGGTCAACGCCAACGTGACCTTCCGCCTGCGCATCGAGGGCGACGATGGCGAGTTCTCCGAAGAGGACTTCTGCTATCCCAAGGGCATCGAGGACTATGTGCTCGAGAAGGTCGGTGCCGACTATCTCACCGAGCCCTTCTTTATCGAGGCCGACCGTCGCGGTCGCGACCGCGAGGACTTGCCCGACTACAACGTAAAGATCACCGCGTGCATGTGCTTCTCGCGCACCTTCATGATGCAGGAGTACTACCACAACTCATCGTGGCTCGAGAACGGCGGCTCGCCCGAGAAGGCTGCCCGCAGCGCCCTCACCAGCGCCATCGATGCCTACATTAAGCAACAGGGCAAATACAACAAAAACGAGAGCGGTATTAAGTGGCAAGACGTCCAGGACTGCCTGGTGCTGGTGACCAACTGTTTCTCCACCCAGACGTCCTACGAAAACCAGACCAAGAAGGCCATCAATAACCGCTTTATCCAGCAGGCCATGACGGCATTCTTTAAGGAGCGCCTCTCGACCTATCTGATCGAGAACAAAGACGCTGCCAACAAGATCATGGAGCAGGTGCTCATCAACAAGCGTTCGCGCGAGAACGCCGAGAAGACGCGCCAGAGTATCAAAACCAACCTGCAGCAGAAGACCGACATGGCCAACCGCGTGCAGAAATTCATCGACTGCCGCTCCAAGGACAAGAGCCGTCGCGAGATCTACATCGTAGAGGGCGACTCGGCAGCAGGCGCCATTCGAACCTCGCGCGATGCCGAGTTCCAGGGCGTTATGCCCGTCCGCGGTAAGATCCTCAACTGTCTGAAGGAGGATTATCCGCGCATCTTTAAGTCCGACATCATCATGGACCTCATGCGCGTGCTGGGCTGCGGCATGGAGATCAAAGACAAGCGCATCAAAAACCTTGGCGCCTTTGACCTGGACAACCTCAACTGGAACAAGGTCATTATCTGTACGGACGCCGACGTCGACGGTTACCACATCCGCACGCTTGTGCTCACCATGCTCTATCGCCTGGTGCCCACGCTCATCGACGAGGGCTACGTGTATATCGCCGAGTCGCCGCTCTACGAGATCAACTGCAAAGAGAAGACCTACTTTGCCTACACCGAGCTCGAGAAGAACGGCATCCTTAAGGAGATCGGCGACCAAAAGTGCTCGATCAACCGCTCCAAGGGTCTTGGTGAGAACGACCCGGACATGATGTGGCTCACCACCATGAACCCCGAGACGCGTCGCCTGATTAAGGTTGAGCCCGAGGACGTCACCAAGATGGAAACCATGTTCAACCTGTTGCTGGGCAACGACGAGGCAGGCCGCAAGCGCCATATCTCCGAGCACGGCAAGGAATATCTGGACCAGCTGGACCTGCAATAGCAGCAAATCGATAACGACGGCCCATAAGAAGTTCAAGAGGAAATCGTGGCAAAGAAGAAGACGAAGAACCAGCCCAAGAAAAAGCAGGTCAACGCCGAGAACGTCATCGGCCTGCACTCCGAGGTCACCGACCAGCCGATCACGCAGACGCTCGAGGTCAACTACATGCCCTACGCCATGAGCGTCAACGTCTCGCGTGCATTCCCCGAGATCGACGGCTTTAAGCCCTCGCACCGCAAGCTGCTCTACACCATGTACAAAATGGGTCTGCTCAAGGGAGAGCGCCAGAAGAGCGCTAACATCGTGGGTCAGACCATGAAGCTCAACCCGCACGGCGACGCCGCGA
>CAVEDI010000063.1:0-2439 GCA_963614405.1 Oscillospiraceae bacterium
TTTCCTCGAGCGGCCAACCAAGCTCAATCGCGTCATCGCACGAAAAACGCCCATCGACAAGCCACTCGCGGCGCGAAAGGCGCGTGAGGTACTTGTTGTCGGGGTCGAACTCGTCCTCGATCTCGCCCACGATCTCCTCGACGATGTCCTCGATGGTGATGATGCCGGCCGTGCCGCCGTACTCGTCCACGACCACTACGATCTGGTCGTGCGAGGTCTGCATCTCGGACAGCAGCGGCAGGATGTCCTTGGTGTCGGGCACAAAGGTGGCGTCGCGCAGGTAATCGGCGATGGGCTGGTCGCCCTTGCCGTCGAGCGCGGGCTGAATCAGATCCTTGATGTGCGCGATGCCGGCGACGTTGTCGGGATCCTCGTGATAGACGGGGATGCGGCTGAAGCCGGTCTGGCGCATGGTGGACAGCACGTCGGCGACGGTCTCGTCGTCCTCGCACATGGTGGTGTCAACGCGCGGCACCATGACCTCGCGGGCAACGGTGTCGCCCAGGTCGAAGATCTCGTGGATCATACGCTTTTCCTCGTCGAGCAGGTCGTCCTGCTCCGAGACCATGTACTTGATCTCCTCCTCCGAGACGTTCTGGCGGTCGTCGGCGCTCTTGATGCGCAGGATGCGGGCCAGGCCATCGGAGCAGGCGCCGGTCAGCCACACGAGCGGGCGGGCGATCTTTTGGAAAAACGACAGCGGGCCCACGACCTGCTTGGATACGCCCTCGGCGTTAGCGAGGCCGATGCGCTTGGGCACGAGCTCGCCAATCACGATGGACACAAAGGCGACCGCGACGGTGATGATGACCGGCGCCAGGCCACGCGCGATGGCGGAGAGCGGCGCGATGCCAAAGCTCGTGAGCCATGTGGCAAGCGGGTCGGACAGGCTCGTCGAGGCGACGGCGGATGAGGCAAAGCCCACGAGTGTGATGGCAACCTGGATGGTAGCCAACAGCTGATCGGAGTCGGCGGCGAGCTGGATGGCGCGCTCGGCGCGCTTGTCGCCTTCCTCGGCATCGTGCTCCAGCACGGCGCGCTTAGCCGTGGTGAGCGCCATCTCGGACATAGAGAAGTAGCCGTTGATGAGGGTCAAAACGAGGGTGGTGATAAGGGAGATGGTTATGTCCATCGGGAGTTTCTCGAACCTCCAAGATTCGGGACGTCGGATTAAAACGTTGGTGGCGGATACGGCAATTGCACCGGCGCCCAAACAAGGACGCGGGCGCGCAGGCGTGGTCGCTAGATTACGAAGAGGATCACCGCCATGAACTGGAAGATGCTGCCGGCGAGTACCCACAGGTGAAACACGCTGTGAAGATAGCGCACGTTTTTGGCGATATAGAACGGCACGCCCGCGGTGTAGCACACGCCGCCGACGGCGAGCAGGGCAAGTGCCACGGGGTTGAGCAGCGCCACGAGCTCGGGCAGCTTAAAGACAACGAGCCAGCCCATCAGCAGATAGACCAGGCCGCTTACCCAATGCGGCTGGCGCTCGCGCATAAAGCACTCGAGGGCGATGCCGATAATGGCGATGGCCCATACGGCAAAGAACAGCACAGCGCCGCCGTCGTTTGCGAGCGTGATGAGGCAAAACGGCGTATAGCTGCCCGCAATGAGCAGGTAGATGCAGCTGTGGTCGATGATGCGAAACACGCGCTTGGCGCGCGCGGGCTGAATCGCGTGGTAGAGCGTGGAGGCTAGGTATTCGAGGATAATGCTGACGCCGTAGACAATTGCCGCGGCCATGTGGGCCGGGCCTCCGCCGCGCAGGGCGGCGAATACGATCAGGAGCACCAGGCCCGCGATACCCAGCAGGCAGCCGACACCATGGGTGACGGAGTTCATGATCTCCTCACCCACCGTGTAGTGTGGAACGGCCGCGGTCTTGGGTCGCGGCTTAGAACTGTCGCTCGAATCGGACATGCCGGTTACATCCTCCAACGTAAAGAGTTCTCAACACTATATCAAAGCGTCTAGGTACGTGCGAAATTTGCACCATACGTGACTCTTTGTTTACCCATTCTTTGCCTGTTGACGCATCAACGGCGAACGTCCATAATGCGCTTGCATTAAATGTTGATGTATTAACATCTTATAGGAGAATACCGCATGGCTCAAAACGCACGTTCCCATCGAAAGCTCAAGATAGCCGGCATCGTTGCACTGGTGGTTGTCGTTGCGCTGCTCGGATTTGCCGGCAACTTTTTGTTTGACTTCGCGCTGAATCCCCGCGCGCCATACACCATGAAGATGATGCAGGATGGCAAGGACGCCGAAAAGGGCGAGCAGATGGACGCCGAGGAGGGCGAGGCACGGGCGTGGTTTAAGGAAAACCGCGAGAGCAGCAGCCTCACCGCGAACGACGGGACCGAGCTTGCCGCCTGGTATTTTGCTGCGTCGGAGAGCACGCACGACTACGCCGTCTGCCTGCATGGA
>CAVEDI010000064.1:0-2688 GCA_963614405.1 Oscillospiraceae bacterium
GACGTGCCATACAGTCAATCTGCACGCTATGGGGCGCCGGCGCGACGTCATCGTCGTAATCCATGTGGTAGTCCAGACCGATCTCGCCGATACCGGCGCACAAAGGGTCATCGAGTGCGGCAACGACCTGTGCGTGAACGTCGTCGGTATAGTCCGGTGCGCCATACGGATGCACGCCGGCGAGATACTTGATCTGCGGGATATCCCGCATCGGCAGGATCTCGCGAACCAGCCAGTCGCTATAGTCCGCCACGCTGCGCTTATCGGCAATGGGGTCGAAGACCGTCACCAACAAGTCAATGCCCGCTTCCTTGGCGCGCGCGAGCGTCTCGGGCACTTCCTTGCTCCAAAATGAGAGCAGGTGCGCATGCGTATCGGCAAGCGGCGCCAGCGGCACCGGGCAGGCCACCGTTTTCTTCTTTTTGGTAAACGTCACGCGTTCGACATTAGGCGTCATGGGAAAGCTCCTGAGCCAAGCGGACAAAGGCGGCAACGTCGAGCGTCTCGGCGCGCGTGGTAGGTGCGATACCGCAGGCCTCAAAGGCGGCGTCGAGCGCGTCCTTGGCAAAGCCGTTGGCGCTCATGGAGTTGCGGATCGTCTTGCGGCGCTGGGCAAATGCAGCGTCGATCACACGGGCCACAAACTCGCGGTCGATGCCCTCGGGTACCACACCGTCAACGCGATCGATGCGCACCACGGCAGAATCCACATGCGGCGCCGGCATAAAGCAGCGCGGCGGCACCTCAAAGCGCCCCGTCACCTGCGCATACAGGCCGAACTTTGCCGTGTAGCCGCCATAGGTCTTGTTGCCCGGCACTGCGCCAATACGATCTGCAACTTCCTTTTGCACCATGACGACAGCGCGCTTAAGCGCGGGCATCGTCTGGAAGAACTGAAGGATGATCGTCGCCGCCACGTTATAGGGCAGATTAGCGACAAACACCGTGGGTTCACCACCGGCGACCTGCTCAATCTGCTCCGGGCACACCTTGAGCGCATCGCCCATGATAAAGCGGAAGTTGGCATAGTCGGCGGCGTGGGCGTCAAGCACCGGCTCAAGCTCGGGATCGGCCTCAATCGACGTAACGCACGCCGCCTCCTGCAGCAGGGCTAACGTCAGCGTGCCGCAACCCGGGCCAACCTCGAGCACGCGCTCATCGCCCGCAAGCTCAGCGAGCTCACAGATACGTTCGATCACATGGTTGTCGATCAGGAAGTTCTGGCCCAGGCGATGCTTGGTCGCAAGGCCAAACTCCTCTAGCAGCTCCCTAGTTGCCGTGGGGTTTGCCAAAGGCGAAGTTGTCATGGTTGCCTCCTTAACATGGTGGCTGCATCGTAAAGCAAAAGGGCATGGACCGTTGCGGCCATGCCCTTACATCTAAACAGCAAATTGCCGATATGGCGCGCAGCGGCTTAGCCCAGACGCGGGAACAGCGGCTCGCCCTTCTCGACGGGCTGGCCACCGGCAAGCAGGCCCCAAGCGCAAATGCCCTTGAGGTCGTCGCTCGTGGCCTCGTCCTCGCAGGACAGGCGACGCAGAGCCTCGGCAGAGGTCTGGGGCATGAGCGGCATCAGCAGGTGAGCGGCGATGCGGATGGCCTCGAGCAGGTTGTAGATCACAAACGCCAGCTCGTCAGCCTTGGCCTCGTCCTTGGCAAGCGCCCAGGGCTCGGAGTCCTCGATGTAGTGGTTGGCGGCGTGGATGAGCTCCATGACCTCGTCCTTGGCTCCGCCGTAATCGAGCACGTCCATCTTGGCCATGTAGCGCTCGACCAGGCCGTCGGCGATCTTTGCTAGCGGGTTGTCGAACGCATCGAACGACGCGGGCTTGGCGGGCGCGCAGCCGTCAAAGTACTTGCCACTCATGTTGAGCGAACGCGAGATGAGGTTGCCCCAGCTGTTGGCCAGGTCGGCGTTGTAGACCTGCTCCATGCGATCGAAGCTGATGGCGCCGTCGGTGCCGGGCACCACGTCGGTCATAAAGTAATAGCGATAGCCCTCGACGCCCAGCATGTCGATAACGTCCTGCGGAGCGATGGCGTTGCCGCGGCTCTTGGACATCTTCTCGGCCTTGCCAGTCTCGGCATTGCGCACGGTCAGGAAGCCGTGGGCAAAGACGTGCTCGGGCAGGGCCTCGCCAATGGCCATGAGCATGGCGGGCCAAATGACGCAGTGGAAACGGATGATGTCCTTGCCCACGATGTGGAACTGCGCGGGCCAGCGATAGGCCAGCTCGGCACGCGCCTCGTCGGTGTCGACACCGTAGCCGACGGCCGTCATATAGTTGAGCAGCGCATCGAACCACACGTAGGTCACGTGACCCTCGTCAAACGGGACCTGAATGCCCCAGTCAAAGCTCGTGCGGCTCACGGAAAGGTCGTTAAGGCCGCCCTCGACAAAGCTACGCACCTCGTTCATGCGGAACGCAGGCTCGACAAAGTCGGGGTGCTCGTCATAGAGCTTGAGCAGCTTGTCCTGGAACGCAGAGAGCTTAAAGAAGTAGGACTCCTCCTGCACGCGCTCGAGCGGACGGTGGCAATCGGGGCACAGATGCTGGCCGACGCTGCCGTACTCTTCGTCACCCTTCTGGACCTGCGTGTCGGTAAAGTAGGTCTCGTCGGGCACGCAGTACCAGCCGTCGTAGCTGCCCTTATACAGGTAGCCGGACTCCTTCATGCGCTCCCACA
>CAVEDI010000065.1:0-2101 GCA_963614405.1 Oscillospiraceae bacterium
CCTCGAGGCTGCGGACATCGGCGAACTCGGGGTTGTTGATGATGATGCCGATGGCCTTAGCAGTGTCCATGGAGGAGCCACCACCGATGGTCACGATAGCGTCAGCCTCGGCGGCCTTGAAGGCCTCGACGCCGTCCTTGACGTTCTGGATAGTGGGGTTGGGCTTGATCTCGGAGTAGAGGCTCCAAGCGATGCCGGCAGCGTCGAGCTCGTCGGTCACCTTAGCGGTAACGCCAAACTTGACCAGATCGGGGTCGGAGCAGACGAAGATCTTCTTGTAGCCGCGACGCTGGAGCTCGCCGGGGATCTCCTTGATGGCGCCGGAACCATGATAAGAGATGGTATTGAGAACGAAACGATTAGCCATTGATAGCCTCCCATCGTGTGCGGGGCATCCATTACGCCCCACGCTATGAGTCCCATCCTAACGCTTTTGAAACAAAAAACGCGTGAGAACGTCAATAGTGTTAAAGCGTTTCAACAGATGATGAAAAATATTGCGGCAAAGGGACAACCCCTTTGCCGCATTCGGTTACTTTCGGCAGCCCTCTTTCCAAGCCTCGGCCGCAACCTTCCAGCGTAAGCGCAAGTCGCGCTCGCGGTCGATGAACATGATGGCAAACGCGACAAACAGCAGCAAGCTCGCCACGACGATGGCGTGCAGGCCCATGCGCTCAATACACCAGTTGCCCAACACGGCGCCAAACACAAAGGTAAAGATCACGCCAAAGTACAGCAGGCCGTTTTCCAAAAAGCCGCGCCTGTGGGTGATGATGTAATCGTCCACGTTTTGCAGCGCGTTGCGCAAGTTGCCGATGCACATGGTCGTAGCGATGCCGTGACCGTGGATCTTGCGGAAGCTCTCGACCTGCATGCCGCAGGCAAACGAGGTGAGGCAGTTGGCGAGCAGGTTGAAATTGCCGCCCGGGATAAAGCTCACGCCCAGCAAGATGACGGCTTCAAAGAACACCGTTACCTGGCGCCAGTGAATCACGCTGCCAAACCGCTCATGCACCAGGTCGGCAAGCATAATGCCCACGGCAAACGACACCACGGGGAAGAAGTAGCGTCCCGCAAGTGCCCAGTTGCCCTCCGAGATGCTCACGCCCACGAGCAGGATGTTGCCTGTCTGCGCGTTGGCGAAAACATGATCGCGCCCAATGTACGAATAGACGTCCATAAAGCCACCGGCGAGCGCCAAGATGATGCCCAGCTCAATAGACTCCGATATCTGTTTGGCACGCTGCATCGTCGTGCATCCTCCTTGTTGACGACTCTCTCGTGCGTTGGCGGAAACATAGCCGCCGTTCATACTGTAACCCATTGACAACATGGCGTGCGCGCGAGACGGGTTCTCCAACGCGCAGATACACAGTCTGGAAACAAACGATCCCCGCATCGACGCGCCGATCCCCAGCTCATGTACTCCCCCAGTCTTTTTAGCCCCGCCCCAAAAAGACTGGTTACAATTACGTGCAGCATACAAACACCGGGAGGGATCGTGGCAAAAAAGCCTCAGCACGCTCAGAACAACCAGCGCAGTCAGCAGGGCAAACAGGGCCAGCAGCAAAAGCGCGGCGGTAAGGCGCAGGCCACGGTCGCCCGCACCAAGCATTCCCAAGCGACGCCCACACGCCCCTGGCGTCCGGGCCGCGACAAGTTCCTCCCCGTCAGCCGCGCCGATATGGACGCGCGCGGCTGGGACCAGTGCGACTTTGTCTACATCTGCGGCGACGCCTACGTGGACCACCCCAGCTTTGGCATGGCCATCGTCAGCCGCGTACTCGACGCGCACGGCTACAAAGTGGGCATCATCTGCCAGCCCGACTGGACCGACCCCGCCAGCATCACCGTGCTCGGCGAGCCGCGCCTGGGCTTTTTGGTCAGTGCTGGCAACATGGACTCCATGGTCAACCACTATTCGGTGACCAAGCACCGCCGCCACACCGACGCCTATACCCCCGGTGGCGAGGAGGGGCGCCGTCCCAACCGAGCCGTCACGGTCTACGGAAATCTCATCCGCCAGACGTTCAAGAATGCCCCCATCATCATCGGCGGCATCGAGGCAAGCCTGCGCCGCCTGGCCCACTACGACTACTGG
>CAVEDI010000066.1:0-4637 GCA_963614405.1 Oscillospiraceae bacterium
AGGGCCAGCAGCGTATCGTCGGACATGACCCACTTACGCGGGATGTTGCGGCGCTCGGCGCGGTCCTCGCGCCAAGCGGCAAGCTCGCGCGCGATGCCCAACTGGTGACGGCTACACGAGTTGATGCGCTTGACCTTGCGAAACGCCTCATGGCGGTCGGCGCGGTAGTGCGACTCGTCGGCCAGCGGACGCAACTCGTCGAGCACCCAGTCCACGCGGCCCAGCTCACGCAGACGGCTCATCATCTCGGTATAGGCGACAATCAGGTACTTGACGTCATCGATCGCGTACTCGATCTGTTTATCGGTCAGCGGGCGGCGCGACCAGTCGGTCAGCGACTCGGTCTTAGGCAACGAAACGCCGCAAAACGTCTGCACGAGCGCGCCGTAGGAAATCTGCTGACGCTCGCCCAAAAAGGCGGCGGCCACCTGCGTGTCAAAAATGGGACGCGGCAGCACGCCCACGGTATGGAGCATAACCTCCATATCCTGCGAGCAGGCGTGAAACACCTTGGTCACGCTCTCATCGCCCATAAGCTCGGCGAGCGGCGACAGGTCGTCGATCACCAAAGGATCGACCGCGACGCTCTCGGCAGGGGTGGCAATCTGGACCAAGCACAAACGCGGGTGGAACGTGCGCTCGCGCAAAAACTCGGTATCGACGGCAATCGCGTCAAACTCGCGGGCGCGCTGGCAAAAGTCGAGTAGAGCCTGATGTGTGGAAATGTACATATCAACCCATCGAATAAGGTTAGGCCCGAAAAACACGGGTAGGATATCGGCATTGCCCTACAACTATACTCGGTTAGTCACAGAACGGGAACGTAAGTATGCGCTGCCTTATCATCCACAACCCGGCATCGGGCCCCAGCTCAGATGAAATCTACGCGTTCACGCACGCCCTCGCGCAGGGCGGCGACGAGGTCGTGATGCGCTTTATCGGCGATGGCATGGAACCCGAGGACGCCGTGGCAGACGTGCGCGAGTTTGATCGCGTGGTCGTTTCGGGCGGCGACGGCACCGTCTCCAACGTGCTCGACCAAATGCGCGGGTGCGGTGTCCCCACGCTCGTCTTCCCCTCCGGCACAGCCTGCCTGTTCTTTAACAACATCGGTAATGCCCCCGAGGCAGCGGCGCTTGCCAAGGCTTGCCGCGCCGGTCGCACGGTCAAAGTGGACATGGGCGAGCTCTTTTGGCTCGACGAGAACGGCAACGAGAAGCGCCACGGCTTTATCATCATCGCCGGCTCGGGCTTCGACGCCGAGATCATGATGAAGGCCGCCCCCGCCAAAAACGACATCGGTGAGATCGCCTATTTCCTGTCGGCGCTCGCCACACCCAACCCCACGGTGGCGCACTTTACGATTGAGCATGACGGCATTGTCGAGGAGCTCGATGGCATCTGCTGCATGGCGGGCAATACCTCGGTCATCCAAAACGACATCAACCTGTTCCCCGATTGCCGCATGAACGACGGCATGGTCGACATTGCGGTCATCGAGCCCGTAAAAACCGTCCAGCTCCTGCCCACCGTGATCACCGCCGCGCTCGACCCCGCCGGCAAGGTGCTCGGCCGTCCGCAGTTCAAGATCATCCAGACCAAGGAAGCCAAGATCACCTGCACGCCGTCGCTGGGCATGCAGTTCGATGGCGAGATTATCTCCAGCAATTCGGGCGTCTTTGGAGCCCGCGCGCTTCCACAATGCCTCGACCTCATCGTCGACGAATTCTCCCCGCTCGGAAAATAGGAGGACCCTATGAACGACAATCCCCTGCTCGGCTTTATCATCATCGTTTTGGCCATGCTCGTCGGCTATGCGATCAACGTGATCCACCGCCGGAAGAAGTAATTCCACATTGGTATGATATTCATCAAATTATCGTCTCCCCTGCTGTTTATGCATTTGCCAAACAGCGGGGGATTTTCATTTCGGGCATTCCCAGTTACTTTATTCGGCTACAGTAATTACAGGGCGTCTTTATTAAAGTAAAGCTACAAACTGAGTACAATTAACCGCTCATCGCATATTTCATCACGCTTATCGAGTAAGTTTTTTCATAGATGAATATTGTTTCCAGTTCGTTACGCTAATGAGGTGTCTTTATTGGCTGAAGCCCTCTGGCAACGGAGGACTTTCGCACGCTGGGAGGGAAAATGAGGAAAACTCACCCCGTCAACGCGCTCAAGAAGCTAGGCATAGGCCTCGCCTTTGGAGCTGCAACCATCATGTCCATGCCGACATCTGCGCTCGCCTGCACGCAGATATACATGGGCAACAAGCTGACGGCCGACGGCAACACGTACTACGGCCGCGCAGAAGACTTTGGCGCACGCTACATCAAGCACTTTGGCATCGAGCCCGCGCACAAGGACGGCAGCGAGTACACATCGCTCGAATCCGGCTTTAAGTACAAGTCCAAGGGCGCAACCTACCGCTACACCTTCGTTCGCGACAACCCCTCTCAGTGGGAAGATCGCTATGACGCTTATTCCGAGGCCGGCATCAACGAGAAGGGCGTCTCCTGCTCTGCCACGCTGAGCACCTCCTACAACGAGAAGGCCGAGGAGGCCGACCCCGTCACCGAGGAAACCGGCATCGGTGAGTACAACTACGCCAGTGTCATCCTGGGCGAGAGCGCCACGGCCCGTGAGGGCGTCGAGCTCATCGGCAGCCTGATCGACGAGCAGGGCGTCTGCTCCAACGATCAGATCATCATCGCCGACAGCACCGAGACCTGGTTGTTCGCCGCGCTTTCCGGCCATCAGTGGATTGCTATGAAGCTCGCCGATGACATCGCCTCGCTCAACCCCAACATCGGCAACCTCACCTATAACGTCGACCTCGATGACACCGAGAACTGTCTCCATTCCGAGGGCATCGAGTCCATGCCTAAGGAGAAGGGCTTTGCCGAGTACACCAACGGCAAGTTCGACGTCGCCAAGACCTACGGCGAGAAGATCGACGAGGCCGGTATGCACCAGTGGTCGCGCTATATCCAGGGTCGCGATTACTTCATGGCCCCGCTGGCTGAAGGCACTGACTACGAGATCGTCAAGGACGAGCGCGAAGAAGCTCGCGCCACGACCGGCGCCCTGGTCCACGAGATGCAGCCGCTGTTCTTCCAGCCCGGCAAGTCCGACTGGAACACCTTTGAGATGATTCGTTCCTTCGCCGCTCGCGGCGAGAATGTCGCCGGCCTCAACGCCAACACCGACGGCGCCTATGCCATCGGCTCCAACCGCAACACCGAGATCCACACCTTCCAGATCCGTCACGGCATGGATCCCGAGATCGCGACCATCCAGTGGGAGATGCTCTCCAACGCTGAGTTCTCCGTCGCCATCCCCCTCTACTCCGCACTGCTCACCGAGGTCGGCCCCTACTTCAGCGATCAGGATGTCCCCTTCGATCACTGCGAAGAGGAAGACGTCGTGAACAACGAGGAACCCAAGAACTCCATCAACTACGTCCTCATGGACATCAACACGCTCGCCTATGAGAACCGCGACCACTGCGCTACCGGCGTCCGCGCCTATCTCGACGCGCTGCAGAAGGAACTCATCGAGCAGAACCTGACCGTCGACGAGGCCATGCAGGCCGAAGAAGGCACCGAAGCCCGCACCGCCCTGGCCAACAAGGCCGGCAAGGCTGCAACCAAGACCACCTATGTTAAGTGCAAGGCCATGCTCGAGGAGATGCGCGACTACCTCCAGGAGGGCGATTTCTCCGAGGAGTTCGTCCCGAGTGACTACGATGCTGACAACAACTGCCTGGTCGAGTCCATCACCTACGCCGACGAGGCCCTTTCCGATGAGGACGTGGCCGAGCCCGAGGCCGAAGAGGAAGAGGTCACCGAGGAGAAGTCCGAGGGCAACAACATGGCCGCCATGGCCGTTGGCGCCGTCGTCATCATCGGTGTCTGCGCCTACGTGATCTATCGTCGCAAGAAGGCTTAAGGCCCTCATGTCCTAGCTGAGCGGGCAAGGCAGCGATGGCAGCCTCGCCCGCTCAGCCCGCTCTTTTGACCGGCGGGAAACCCGCCTGAAATCTTTTCAAAAAAGATTTCCCCGCACACACTTTGCTGTGCTATAGTGCAGCGCAACAGCAACTAGGTGCGACCGCGCCATGGCATCACGAAAGGAGCCACCAACATGAAGAACACAATGAAGTCTCTCAACAACTGGTGGTGGCGTGATGCGAATACGATCGGTCGACAGTGAGTCCCTCACGCCTGTTTTTGCGCTCTAGGTGATTGGAAGGCCTCCGGTTTCGACCGGGGGCCTTTTTCTATCTCGAGCCCGATTGCATTCGCATCACGCGCCTCCGTTTTTCTCTTGCACTCCCATTCCGAAAGGATTTTCACCATGTCTCAGAACACCACCGCCACCCAGCCCCGCACCGTCCAGACCGCCGACCGTGGCAAACTCGATGTCCGCGCCCTCGTCCTGCTTGCCATCCTGCTCGCCGCCGGCTTCATCCTCAACTTCACCGTCGGCAAGGCCATCTCGGGCATCTCGGGCGGCATGATCAGCCCCGAGTTCATCATCTCGGCCTTCTGCCTCACCATCCTGGTCGTTCGTCCCAACATCGGCCAGGCGCTTGTCATTGGCCTCATCTCGGCTGCCGAGATCCAGAT
>CAVEDI010000067.1:0-17957 GCA_963614405.1 Oscillospiraceae bacterium
ATACTAACCGGCGGCGAATCTGCTCCATCGCTTAGAGCTGCTGCGTCTGGACGGCGCGTGATAGGGCTGCCAAAGCGATCGCCAGCGTGCTGAGCAACGTCCTCTCTGTGCGCACCCGTTTTTGTATGTATTAGCGCACTACCAAGCACGCCCGCGCGGCCGCATGCCGTGCCCATAACGCGTGCAGATAAGGAACAACGACATATGCGTAATTCTGTATCCGACGTCACCGACGCCGAGATCCTGGACGAGGCCCGCGAGGCTATGACCCAGGCTGCCTTCGATGCCGCCGATGAGGCCAATGCTGCCCAGGCCGTCGAGTCCGCTACCGAGAGCCTGCCCGCCTTTGACGAGCTGGGCCTCTCCGACGAGATGCTCCGTGCTATCGAGAACCTGGGCTACACGGCGCCAACGCCTGTTCAGGCCGGCTCCATCCCCGTGGTGCTCGAGGGCCGTGACCTGCTTGCCGCCGCTCAGACCGGCACCGGCAAGACGGCTGCCTTTTTGCTGCCGACCATGAACAATTTGGAGCACATCGCTCCTCCCAAACCCGTGCGCGAGTGCGGTGGCCGCAACCGCCGTCGCGGTGCCAAGAAGCCCGAGGGCAACGGCCGCGGCCCCGTGATGCTCGTCATCACCCCTACGCGCGAGCTTGCCCAGCAAATCGACGAGGTCGCAAGCAAAATCGCCGACGTCACCGGCCATGTTGCCGTGACCGTCGTGGGCGGCGTGAGCTACAAGCCGCAGACCGCGGCACTTAAGTACGGCTGCGACATCCTGGTCGCAACGCCGGGCCGTCTGGTCGATCTGATCGAGCAGGGCGCCTGCCACCTGGACGAGGTTAAGGTCCTGGTGCTCGACGAGGCCGACCGTATGCTCGACATGGGCTTTTTGCCCGCCGTCCGGCGCATTGTGCGCGAGACGCCGGCCAGGCGTCAGACGCTGCTGTTCTCGGCGACCCTCGACGAGGAGGCCGTGGGCGAGATCACCGACCTGGTGAGCGACCCGGTTCGCGTGGAGATCGCACCTGCCACGTCGACCGCCGACACCGTCGACCAGTTTGTGTTCCCGGTGTCCATCGAGGCCAAGAACAACCTGCTGCCCGAGTTCCTCAAGAAGGAGGGCCCGGAGCGCACCATCATCTTTATGCGCACCAAGCACCGCGCCGACAGCTGCTGCCGTCGTCTGGAGCGCAAGGGCATCAAGGCCGCCGCGATTCACGGCAACCGCAGCCAGGCTCAGCGCGAGCGCGCGCTTTCTGCCTTCCGCGACGGTACCGTCGACGTGTTGGTGGCAACCGACGTGCTCGCCCGCGGCATCGACATCAGCGACGTGCGCTACGTCGTGAACTTTGACGTGCCGGCCGAGCCGACCGACTACATCCACCGTATTGGCCGTACGGGTCGTGCCGGCGAGCTGGGCTGGGCCATCACGTTTGTGACCGAGCAGGATGTCGATGAGTTCTACGAGATCGAGAAGCTCATGGACAAGACCGCCGACATCTACGAGGCCGGCGACCTGCATGTGGGCCCCAATCCGCCCGCGGTTGACCCCGAGCGCGATCCTGCGGCCTTTAAGGTGAAGAAGAAGACCAAGCGCGGCAAGTCCAAGAGCAAGAAGAAGCTTGAGCAGGCACGTCGCGACGGCAAGCGCAACGGCGATGACTACGGCGATGTGGCCGGTCGTTCCAACCGCGGTCGCGACGAGCGTCGAGGCGACGGCGAGCGTCCGAGCCGTCCCAAGCGCGGCGGCAAGACCCGCGTGCGCGAGGGCGTTCAGGCTCGCGTGGACGAGGCCGTGGAGAGCGTGGCCCGCGAGGTGGCTGCCGAGGAGCGCGGCGGTGCTGTCGAGCAGACCCCGCGCGGCAACCGTGCCGAGCGTCGTGCCAAGCAGTTCCAGGGCGAGGCACATCGCCGCCGCCGCGAGGACGAGGATCGCGGTGGCCGTCGTCGTGTCGAGCGCGAGGACGAGGGCCGCGGTTCGCGCGGTGGCAAGCGCGGTTCGGGCGACCGCCGTCGTTCCGGTCGTGATGACGAGCGCGGCGGCCGTGACGAGCGTCGCGGCGGCGAGGGTCGTGGTGAGCGTGCTGCCCGTGGCGGTGAGTCCCGTGGCGGCAAGCGCTTTGAAGAGCGCGGTAGCCGCGGCGGCGAGCGTCGCGAGGGTGCTCGCGGCAATGGCGGCCGCGGCGGCGCTGGTCGTTCTAACGAGTTGCGCGACCGTCGTGACCCGCGTGCCAGCCGCGATCGTCGCGATGACTGGCGCAACTACGACGATACCCGCGAAGAGCGTCGCGGCGGGTACCGTGGTGGTCGCGGCGGCAACCAGGCCGGTTCCCGTGGCGGCCGCGCCGGCGGTCGCGATAACCGCGGCAGCTATGGCAACAGCCGTGGCGGCAAGCGTGGTAGCAGCTCCCGTCGTCCCGGTGACGGCGGCGGCAAGCGCAAGTAACATACGCATCGCCCGCTAGAGCGAGGTGAACCAAGGGTCCCGAGCAACTACGCTCGGGGCCCTTTTTGTTTGTCGTATCCGATCGCTAGTTCAAATGTGATTTCCTCGGGAATGCATCTAGAGGATGCCGTGGACCTGTTTCCTGCCATGCGGCAATGGGTCCCATGGGGTGCGCCGTGCATTTTTTGGAGTATTCTGCAGTTCGAGTTGTCTGCATACGATTCGGTATTGCCAACGGTGGCCTTCAGATATCCCTTATGAGCGTTTTGAGTTAGATTTCGCCGTTTTCCGGAGCAGGGGCGCGTCATTCTCGCCATGTCGGGACTTAAAATGATACGGCGCCCTACAGTTTTGCCCGCCCGCGGCGGTGCTGGCGCGGTCACGTTGCAGAATACTCCGTTTTTTGCACGGGCCAGGATGGGGTACCTCGGGAGAACACGGCGGTATCCCGTAAATATATACAATCTGTACCGTAATTTATACAAAACGAAGAAGCAGACAGCGTAGGGTGGGTGCATTGGGGTGCTTGGTGCATTAAAACGGGGACCCCACGTGCCGTATACTCTGGCTGGATGTGAAAACGGCTTGACGCGTTGCCAGGCGTAGGGGAGGGTGCCTCGATGAGCGTATTCGAAATTGTGTTTAGTCCGACGGGTGGAACGCGGAAGGTGTCTGGCCTTGTGGCCGGGGCACTGGGCAAGAATACCGTTACCGTCGATCTGACCGATAGCGGGCTAGATTTCAACGCTGTCTCGATGACTGAGGACGACGTGGCCGTAATCTCTGTGCCGGCGTATGCCGGTAGAATCCCGGCTGTGGTGGCTGACCGGTTGGGCATGGTGCGCGGCAACGGGGCTCGGGCTGTTTTGGTTTGTGTATACGGAAACCGCGCGTTTGAGGACACGCTCGTAGAGCTGGAGGACGTTGCGGAGCATGCGGGATTCCGGGTGATCGCGGCAGTTGCAGCCATTGCAGAACATTCCATTGCGCGACAGTTTGCTGCCGGTCGTCCGGATGCGCAGGATGCGGCGCAGCTTGCTGAGTTTGCTCAGCAAATTCAGCAAAAGCTGTTGGCTGAGGATGCGTCCGAGCCCTCTATCCCCGGCAATCGTCCTTATAAACAAGCTGGAGGTCACCGCATGGCACCCGAGGCAACAGAGGATTGCGTTTCCTGCGGTGCATGCGCCGCGGCGTGCCCCGTTTGTGCTATCGACAAGGGTGACCCCAAACGAGCAGCTGGCGAGGCGTGCATCTCCTGCATGCGCTGCATTGCCGTATGTCCGCGAGGCGCTCGTAAGGTTGATCCCAACAAGCTATCCGCTGTTTCCCAGATGCTGAGCAAGGTTTGCGTCGTGCGGAAGGAATGCGAGCTCTTTATCTAGCGCATACGAAATTGGTGCAATGGGACCAGGTTAATCTGCACCAACCTGGTGCAAACAAACCTGTCCCCAATGCACTAGAGTGAGGAGTGTCCCCGAGTGCCGGCAGAAAAGGAACGTCCCTAAGTACCGCATAAATACCGTTTATCGGAGAAAAAATACCGTTCGCCGGTCATAATGGTTGTTCCGGCTTTGGGCTTGTCTACAATAGCTCCCGTAAAAAGAAATGCGGAAGGTTACCGAGTCCCTCGGACGTGGGCCTAACCAAAGTCTTTGAACGGGTGTGTCTCTATGGATGCATTCGCTTGATTTTGGTTGGGCTATATTTATGAAGGGACATACCACCATGGGTTTCTTTTCTCGCCTGATGGGCGGTTCGGATGAGCAGAAGACTGCAGCTTCCGAGTTCGAAATCCTCGCTCCCGTTTCCGGCGAGCTTGTTCATCTAGAAAATACCAATGACCCCGCTTTTAGCAGCCGTGCAGTGGGCGATGGCGTTGCCGTGGTTCCCCAAGAGGGAACGGTGTGCGCTTCTGTTTCCGGCACCGTCGCGGCGCTGTTTCCGACTGAGCACGCGCTGGGCATCATGTCCGACGACAGCTCTGCTCAGGTGATGCTGCACATCGGAATCGACACTGTTAAACTTGAGGGCAAGGGCTTCCATGCACTTGTTGCCCAGGGTGACCATGTCGACGCGGGCCAGCCCCTCGTCGAGGTCGATTTCGACGCGGTCCGCGCCGCCGGCTTCGATCCCACGGTCTTCGTTATCGTGTGCGAGCGCTCGGAGAACTCGACTCTTCGTGAGCATGCTTCCGGCCCTGTTGCTGTTAAAGAGCCTGTCGTCTGGCTTTCCGAGTAAATTCTTGTGGTGGGTACCGTGGTTATCAAGCGAGTTTTTAACAACAACGTCGCAATGGTCACTTCGGACGATGGCTCCGAGCTCATCGTCATCGGTCGAGGCCTCTGCTTTGGCCGTCATGCCGGCGATGCCATCGACGAGGCATCAGTCGAAAAGACCTACGCGTTGCAGGAGGGAACTTCTCAGGATTCGCGTACGATCGACCGCTTGGCACATCTTTTGGAGTCCATCCCCACCGTCAACCTCGTGATTGCCGAGGACATTGTTCAGATGCTCCGTCGAGAGCTCAATGTTGATATCAACGACAAGATTCTCATTGCTCTCGCAGACCATATCAGCCTTGCTTTGGAGCGTGAGCGCAAGGGTGTCTCCTGTGAGAATCCGTTGCTGCTCGAGATCCAGCAGTTCTATCGCAAGGAGTATGCACTTGCGGGCCGTGCGCTGCAGATTATCAAGGAGTATATGGGCATCCAGATGAGCGAAGAAGAGCAGGGCTTCATTACGCTGCATATCGTCAACGCCACCATGCCGCAACGCTCCGATCGTTTGATTGTTTCGGTCCAGCTTGTTCGCGACGTGCTCGCGATTGTTTCCAAGCGCTATGCTACGACCCTCGATGACACCTCGCTGCCTTACGAACGTTTCGTTCGTCACCTGCAGTTTTTCGCACAGCGAGCGCTCGATCCTACGGCCGGGCAAATCAATGGCGACGCGCTGTTCCGAATCGATGAAACGGCGTATCCGTGCGCATTCTCGTGCGCGGACGCCATAGCCGCCCACTTGTCGTCTACCTATAACGTTGTCGTTACCGATGCCGAGAAGAGTTATCTCGCATATCACATTGTTAACCTGCTTGGAGAACCTGGTCTCTAGGCATAACGTGCCCACACATCGATTGATATAAGGCAAGGCTCACGGTCTTGTCTAGGGCACATCTGTCTTAATTTGCGGAAAAGGAAGGGGAGTACCGCTATGACCGCAAAAAAGAAGTTCAATTTCAAAGCGCCGTTGGAGGTGTTCGCGAAGTCGATCGTTCAGCCGATGATGTATCTCTCGGTTGCCGGCATCCTGCTCATCGTGGGCATCATTCTGACCAACAAGACCATCTGCGCTTTGGTCCCCGTACTGGGCTCCGGTCCGTTCCAGCTTGTGGGCGTCGTTGTCTACCAGTCGCTGATGTTTATCATCAACAACCTCTCGATTCTGTTCTGCGTGGGCATCGCCGGCGCCATGGCAAAGAAGAACAAGGGCCATGCCTCGCTGATCGCCCTGATGTCGTTCTTTCTGTTCCTGCAGGCTAACAACATCGTACTCAACGCCACCGGCTCTCTTGCCGATGCGAGCGGCATGCTCGGCCTTACCGGAACCGGCCAGGCCACCGTTATGGGCATTCAGGTGCTCGATACCGGCGTGTTCGGCGGCATTATTCTTGGTTGCATCACCGGTGCCGTGTTCAACAAGTACTCGAACAAGCAGTTCCCCATTGCCCTTTCGATGTTCTCGGGCGTTCGCTTCCCGTTCCTGATCATGATCATCATTTCCTGGATCATGGGCGCTGGCTTCTGCATCGTTTGGCCTCCGGTTCAGGGTGCCATCTCCTCCGTTGCCGGCATCATTAAGGAATCGGGCAACGTCGGTCTGTTTATCTACGGCATGCTCAACAAGCTGCTCGTTCCCACCGGTCTGCACGACCTCATCTACACCCCGTTCCAGTTCTCCGATGTGGGTGGCACCCTGACGCTGGGCGATCAGGTTATCGCCGGTGCCTACCCCATCCGTGTCGCCGAGATGGCAATGACGGGCCAGCCCTTCTCCGATAGCACCTACTTCAACAGCTACACCTTCAACAACCTGTGGCCCTACATCGGTATCGGTCTCGCCTTTATCTTCACCGCTTACAAGGGGAACAAGGATAAGACCAAGGCCGTTATCATCCCGCTGATCATCACCGCCGTGCTCTCCTGCGTGACCGAGCCCATGGACTTCCTCTTTGTCTTTGCCGCTCCCGTGCTCTTTGTCGTTCACTCGGTTCTTTCCGGCATCTTCCTGGTCCTGCTCAAGGTCCTCTCCGTGCCCGCTTCGACTGCAGGCGGCATCATCAACATCGTGGTCTCCAACCTGGTCCTCGGTGTCGACAAGACCAACTGGCCGGTCATGCTGGTGCTCGGAGTCGTCAACGCCGCTCTGTACTTCTTCCTCTTCACCTTCCTAATCAAGAAGCTCAACCTCCACACGCCTGGTCGCGAGGAGGAGTCCGAGCTCGCCGAGTCCGTTGCCGAGGGCGAGGCCGCCGCGTCTGTCGCGGTGAAGCAGGGCGCTGTTGCCACAGCTCCCGCAGAGGGCGTCGATGCAGGTATTGCCGACCTGGTCGCAGGTCTTGGTGGCAAGGACAACATCGAGGAGCTCGAGAACTGCTTTACGCGTCTCCGCGTGAACGTTAAGAACCCGGACCTCATCGATGAGGACCTCATTAACCACGTGCCCAACAGCGGCATCAACCGCAACGGCAACAATATCCAGATCATCTTTGGCATGAAGGTCGCCGAGATGCGCGACAAGGTCGAAAACGCAATTGAGAAGGAGCAGTAAACAATGATCATTACTCTGTGTGGTGGCGGATCCACCTTTACCCCCGGCATCGTCAAGTCCATCGCCCTGCGCAAGGACGAGCTCGATGTTGACGAGATTCGTCTGTACGACATCAACGAGGAGCGCCAGCGCAAGATCGGCGTGCTCGTGGACTGGATTTTGCACGAGGACCTCGGCCTGGACATCAAGCTCACGGTGACTACCGACAAAAAGACGGCTTTTACCGACGCGAGCTTCGTGTTTGCCCAGATGCGCGTGGGCGGCTACGCCATGCGCGAGCAGGACGAGAAGATTCCGCTGCGTCACGGCTGCGTGGGTCAGGAGACTTGCGGTTGCGGCGGTCTTGCCTACGGCATGCGCACCATCTTCCCCATGGTCGAGCTGATCGATGACGTTGAGAAGTACGCCAAGAAGGACTACTGGATTCTCAACTACTCCAACCCTGCCGCCATCGTCTCTGAGGGCTGCCGTGTGCTGCGTCCCAACGCTCGCATCATCAACATTTGCGACATGCCGATCGCGATCATCGACGTGGTTTGCGCCGCGCTCGATATCGACAAGAAGGATGTTGAGTACGATTACTTTGGCCTCAACCACTTTGGTTGGTTCACCTCGATCCGCCACAAGGGCGAGGAGGTGCTCCCGCAGCTGCGCGAGTACATCAAGGAGCACGAGATTCTGCTGCCCGATTCCTACCTCAAGGGCATGGGCTCGCTCATGGCAAAGAAGCCCGAGGAGGCCGCCGACGAGCACCCCGAGCAGAACCGCCACACCAAGGGCAGCTGGTACTACGTCTGGAAGGGCGAGTACGAGATCATGGAGTGCTTCCCGGAGTACCTGCCCAACACGTACCTGAACTACTACCTGCAGCAGAAGGAGTTCGTCGAGCATTCCAATCCCGAGCGCACCCGTGCTAACGAGGTCGAGGAGACGCGCGAGAAGAACCTCTTCGACGGCATCGACCACTACGAGAAGACGGGCGAGATCGACGAGAGCACGTTCTATGCGGGCAGCCACGGCGACTGGATTGCCGATCTGGCTATCGCTCTGAAGAACGATACCAAGCAGCGCTTCCTGGTCATTTGCGAGAACAAGGGTGCTATCCCCAACATGCCCTACGACGCTATGGTCGAGCTGCCTGCCTACATTGGCAAGAACGGCCCCGAGGTCATCAGCCGTGACAACATTCCTCTGTTCCAGCAGGGCCTCATGATGCAGCAGCTGAACTCCGAGAAGCTCGTGGTCGAGGCTACGATCGAGGGTTCGTACGAGAAGGCGCTCAAGGCCTTTACGCTGAACAAGACCGTGCCTTCGATGAAGGTCGCCAAGGAGGTTCTCGACGACATGATCGAGGCCAACAAGGGTTACTGGCCCGAGCTTAAGTAAAAGCAACAGGGTCGCTGGCCGCATACCATGAGCAATGCCCCGTCCACGTGATTGCGTGGGCGGGGCATTGTCATTTGGTAACGCGTTTTACCAAATATGGCATTTATCTGCGGTAATGTTCTATTTCACCGCTGAGGGTGACATTTCATGCCGCCTGCCGAACTGCGTGGAGACCTAACAACTTTTTAGGTCAGTGTTGTGCGTGTAGCAATTTCGCCCGGCCTCGCCTCCGGGCTGCCATGTGAGAGGGGATCTTATGGCTCGACTGCATGTAATGGAACGCAGCCACGCTCAGGCCGTCATGGACGACCTGCACGATGCGCTCGGACGTCGTCTGGCGGTGAGCTCGCTCGCCCCGTGTCCCGTGGAGTTTACGGCAGCGCTCGTCAACCTGTGCTCCACCCAGAGCTGCGGCAAGTGCACGCCCTGCCGCGTGGGCCTAAGCGCGCTGAGCGACCTGCTCGCCGATGTGCTCGAGGGTCGCGCCGACGAGTCCACGCTCAATCTGATCGAGCGCACCGCCCGCACCATCTACCTTTCGAGCGACTGCGCCATCGGCTACGAAGCTGGCGCCATGGCACTCACGGCTATTCGCGGCTTCCGCGACGATTTTGAGCATCACATCCGCGAGCACTCCTGTGGCTTTGACCGCGAGGCCCGCGTCCCGTGCGTCTCGGGCTGCCCGGCGCACGTCGACATTCCCGGTTACATTTCGCTGGTCGAGGCCGGCCGCTATGCCGATGCCGTCAAGGTCATCCGCAAGAACAACCCGCTGCCGCTCGTTTGCGGCCTGGTGTGCGAGCATCCCTGCGAGATGCACTGTCGCCGCGGCATGGTCGATGATCCCATGAACATCCTTGCCCTTAAGCGTTTTGCCGTTGAGCACAGTGACCTCAACGACCACAAGCCGCATGTAGTGGACAACACCGGTAAGCGCGTCGCCGTGATCGGCGGCGGCCCGGCCGGCCTTTCCTGTGCCTACTACCTGGCCGTGATGGGTCATAAGGTGACCATCTTTGAGCAGCGCCACCACCTGGGCGGCATGCTGCGCTATGGCATTCCCAGCTACCGTCTGCCGCGCGAGCGCCTGCAGGCCGAGATCGACTGGATCTTGAGCGCCGGCATCGACGTTGAGCTCGATCACTCCGTCAACGGCGAGGAGCTTGCCCGCCTGCGCGACGAGTTCGATGCCGTCTACCTGGCCATTGGCGCTCACAGCGATAAGAAGCTCGGCCTTCCGGGCGAAGATGCGCCCGGCGTGGAGTCGGCCGTCAAGATGCTGCGTGCCATCGGCGACGACGAGCTGCCCGATCTGAGCGGCCAGCGCGTGTGCGTCATCGGCGGCGGCAATGTGGCCATGGACGTGGCGCGCTCCGCCGTGCGCTGCGGTGCCGAAAAGGTGAGCATCGTCTACCGCCGTCGCATCTGCGATATGACGGCCCAGGATGCCGAGATTGCCGGCGCCCAGGCCGAGGGCTGCGAGGTTCTGGAGCTCACGGCGCCGCTCGCCATCGAGACGGGCGAAGATGGTCGCGTGAGCGGCCTGCGCGTGCAACCGCAGATTATCGGCGAGCCTCGCCGTGGGCGTCCGGCCCCGCGTGCCGCAGCCACGCCCGAGCGCGTCATTCCCTGCGAGCGCGTGTTTGTGGCCATTGGCCAGGACATCGATTCCAAGCCGTTTGAGGACATGGGCATCGCCTGTAAGTGGGGTCGCGTCGTTACCGATTCGGACGGCGCCGTGCCCAACTTCGATGGCCTCTTTAGCGGCGGTGACTGCCAGACCGGTCCCGCCACCGTCATCCGTGCCATCAACGCCGGCCGCGTGGCTTCGGCAAACATCGACCGCTACCTGGGCTTTGACCACAAGATCAAGCTCGACGTGGAGCTGCCGACCGTGCAGTTTAAGGGCAAGCACGAGTGCGGCCGCTGCGAGCTGGGCGAGCGCGAGGCCGGCGAGCGCATTCACGATTGGAATCTGGTCGAGCAGGGCCTTACCGAGGAGGAGGCGCGCCAGGAGGCGAGCCGCTGCCTGCGCTGCGACCACTTTGGCTTTGGCGCGTTCCGCGGAGGGAGGAACCTAGAATGGTAGAGCTCAACAAAACCACCGTCGGCGACAACAGCGAAAACGGAGCGCACAACATGGTCAAGCTCACTATCGATAATTGCGAGGTCGTGGTTCCCGAGCATACCACGATCCTGGATGCGGCCAAGTCCGTCGGCATCCAGATTCCCACCCTGTGCTATCTGCGCGATCTGAACGAGATTGGTGGCTGCCGCGTGTGCGTGGTCGAGGTTGAGGGCTGCGACCAGCTGGTTGCCGCCTGCAACAACTACGTGCTCGACGGCATGGTGGTCCACACCAACAGCCCCAAGGCCCGCGAGGCCCGTCGCACCAACGTGCAGCTGCTGCTGTCCCAGCACGATTCGCAGTGCACGAGCTGCGTGCGCAGCGGCAACTGCAACCTGCAGACCATCGCCAACGACCTGGGCATTTTCTATCTGCCGTATCAAAGGCATTTGGCGGGCGAGGGCTGGGATTTCGATTTCCCCATCATCCGCGAAAACGACAAGTGCATTAAATGCATGCGCTGCATCAAGGTGTGCGAGAGCGTGCAGGGCCTAGGGATTTGGGACCTGACCAACCGCGCCACGCATACCGCTGTGGGTACCCGCGGGCGCGCACCGATCGGCAAGACCGATTGCGTCGCGTGCGGCCAGTGCATCACGCATTGCCCGACGGGCGCGCTGCGCGAGCGCGACGATACCGAGACCGTGTTTGACGCGCTTGCTAATCCCGACAAGATCGTGCTGGTGCAGATCGCGCCTGCCGTGCGCAGCGCCTGGGGCGAGGAGCTCGGCATATCTCGCGAGGAGGCAACCGTCGAGCGTCTGGCCTGCGCACTGCGCCGCGTTGGCTTTGAGTACGTGTTCGACACCGATTTCTCGGCCGACCTCACCATTATGGAGGAGGGTTCCGAGCTGCTCGAGCGCCTGGGCAAGGCCGCTAAGGGCGAAGGCGACAGCCGCGGCTGGCCCATGTTTACGAGCTGCTGCCCGGGTTGGGTGCGCTTTGTGAAGGCGCGCTATCCGGAGTTTGTCGACAGCCTGTCCACGTCCAAGTCGCCGCAGCAGATGTTCGGCGCCATCGCCAAGACCTACTACGCCAAGGTGCTGGGCGTGGAGCCCGAGCGCCTGTTTGTGGTGTCCGTTATGCCGTGTACGGCCAAGAAGGCTGAGTGCGCGCTGCCGAGCATGATGGGCGAGGGCGGCGCGCCCGACGTGGACGTTGCGCTGACGGTGCGCGAGATGGTGCGCATGGTCCGCGCGAGCCACGTGAGCGTCGACACACTTACCGAGGAGCCGCTCGACACGCCGCTGGGCTTTGGCACGGGCGCGGGCGTGATCTTTGGCGCCACGGGCGGCGTGATGGAGGCCGCCGTGCGCTCGGCATATTACCTGGTGACGGGCAAGAACCCGGATGCCGATTTCTTTACCGACGTGCGTGGCCTGGATGGCTGGAAGGAAGCCGTCGCCGATATCGATGGCACCAAGGTGCGCGTCGCCGTGGCACACGGGCTGGGCAATGCCGCCCGTCTGCTCGACGCGATTCGCGACGGCCGCGTGAGCTATGACTTCGTTGAGGTCATGGCGTGCCCGGGCGGCTGCGTCGGTGGCGGCGGTCAGCCCATCCACGACGGTTGCGAGCTGGCAGCCGAGCGCGGTCAGGTGCTCTGGGGCCTGGATGCCGCTGCGGACATTCGCTTCTCGCACGAGAACCCCGATGTCCAGGCATGCTACCGCGAGTTCTTGGGCGAGCCGCTCTCGCCGCTGGCCGAGGAGCTGCTGCATACCGACCATCACGCATGGACGATGCCTAACGAGGGGGCGTGCTAGCCATGCGTGCGTTTGATGTTGAGATGACGCGCCGGGGATTTGCCTCGGCGCTTGCTGCGGGCGCGTTGTCACTCGTGCTTGCTGGTTGTGGCGGCGGAGCTGCGGGGGCGGGGTCTGCTGTGGGCTCGGCTGCCACGGACGGCGCCGGTGCTGTCGCAGAGCCGGTCGAGGTGCACGTCGCCTCGCTCAAGGGGCCGACCTCGATTGGCCTGGTGCAGTTTATGGACCAGGCAGCGAGTGGCGAGACGGATAACGAGTTCGACTTTGCGATCAGCGCCGCAGCCGACGAGATCGTGCCCAAGGTGATTCAGGGCGATGTCGATATCGCCCTGGTGCCCGCCAACGTGGCGAGCGTGCTCTACAACAAGACCGAGGGCGCGGTGCAGGTCATCGACACCAACACGCTGGGCGTGCTGAACGTGGTGACGGGCGACGCGAGTGTGGCCTCGTTTGGCGATCTGGCGGGCCATACCGTCTATATGACGGGCAAGGGCACCACGCCGGAGTACGTCATGAACTACCTGCTGGAGCGCGCGGGCTTGGCCGGTCAGGTGGCGCTCGAGTTTAAGAGCGAGCCTACCGAGGTGCTGTCGGCGTTGCTTGCCGATCCGTCTGCCGTGGGCGTGCTGCCCGAGCCGTTCAAGACCGCTGCCATCGCAAAGAGCGAAGGCAAGCTGTCGGCTCCGGTAAGCCTGACCGATGTGTGGGACGAGCTGGCAGGTGACACGGGTTCGCGCTTGCTGACGGGCGTGACCGTGGTGCGCCGGGCCTTTGCCGAGGAGCATCCCGGGGCCGTGGCGGAATTCTTGAGCCGCCACGCGGCGAGTGTGAAGGCCGTGAACGCGGCGCCGGCAGACTGGGCTCAGGCCGTGGTCGATGCGGGCATCGTGGATAACGCCACGATTGCCGAAAAGGCGATTCCCGGGTGCATGCTCGTGTGCCAGACGGGGAAGGATATGAAGGCGGCGCTCGGTGGGTACCTGCAGGTGCTGGCCGATGCGGACGCGAGCGCCGTGGGCGGCAAGCTCCCGGCTGACGATTTCTACTACATGGAGTAGCCCGTGCGTGCGTTTGCTCGACAAATGGCAGAGCGTATGAAGGCGGTGGCGGCAGCAGGTGCCGTTGCCGCCTTTTGGCTTGCCGTGTGGGTCTTCGCGGCGGCGCTGGTGGCGCAGCCGTTGATTTTGCCGGGGCCGGGCGCTGTTGTGGTGGCGTTGCTACGGCTGGTGTGCGATGCCGCCACGTGGGCGATTCTGGCGGGCTCGGGTGCGCGGATTCTAGGCGGTTTGGCGCTTGCCGCGGTGTGCGGCGGTGTGCTGGCGGGGGCCTCGGTGCGGTCGCGGGCGTTTGCGCGCTTGGTGGCGCCGGCGCTTTCGTTTGTAAAGGCGACGCCGGTTGCCTGCGTGGTGGTCCTGCTGCTCATTTGGCTGGGGTCGGCGCGCGTGAGCATCGCCGTGGTCTTTTTGATGGCGCTGCCGGCCGTGTATTTCTCACTGGTCGAGGGCTTGACGCAAGCGGATAAGCCGCTGGAGCAGATGTTTCGTCTGCATGGCGTGCGGGGTTGGCGTCTGTTTTGCGCCCATACCTGGCGCGAGGTCCTGCCGTTTGTGCTTTCGTGCGCCCGGGCCGTGATTGGCATGAGCTGGAAGGCCGGCGTGGCGGCGGAGCTCATCGGCATGGCGACGGGCACCGTGGGCGAACGCATCTATCAGGCGAAGCTGCTCATCGAGACGGCTGATCTGCTGGCGTGGACCGTGTTGGTCGTTGCCGCCTCGTGGGCGTGTGAGCGCGTGCTGGTGTGGCTGCTGCGGGTTTCGGGACCCGTGGCGTGGCGCGCGGCCGTGCGGGCACATGGGCATGGACTGCGCGGGCGTGCGTGCGGCTCTGCTGGCGGCGGGGCTGCTGCGGAGCTTGCGCTCGCCGTGGGCGACCGGGCGCCCTGGTCGCCGGCGCTCGACGGACTGGTGCTTCATGTGCCCGCCGGTGGACGCACCTGTGTGATGGGCGCTTCGGGCGTGGGCAAGTCGACGTTGCTTGCGCTGGTGGCGGGGGAGTGCGCACCGTGCTCCATGGTGTTTCAGGACGTGCGCCTGGTCGAGGACGCCTCTGCTTTGGATAACGTGCTGGTGTGCGCCGATGCACGCGTGAATGCCTCGAGTGCCGCTGCCTTGTTGCGCCTGCTGGTACCGGGGATCGATGTGCATGCCCGCGTGGCCGAGCTCTCGGGCGGGCAGCGCCGTCGCGTCGAGATTGCCCGAGCCCTGCTGTGTCCGGGCGACGCGGTGATTCTGGACGAGCCCTTTACCGGTCTGGATACCGCTGCGCGCGACGCATGCGCCGAGGTCGTGCTCGACTTGCTCGACGGCCGTATGCTGTTGCTTGCCACGCACGATTCCGCTGACGCTCGGGCCCTCAATATCTCGGACATCATCACGCTCTAAAGACTTATTCAGCAACAAAATGATCCGTTTTTTCTCCGTTCCCATGGGGTCGGGTATGGTATTCTATCTGCGGGGTAATACTTTGGAATACCAAGTAATACCAACGCCGTAGAACAAACTCCAGATGCGGGCCAATCGGGTTGCCTTCACAGCCCGTCGCCCAGCCGCGTGGCCCGCATCCATCCGCACCACCGTCGTTTCAAAAAGGAAGCGCCATGGCAGAACACATGACCCCGGTTGTCGCGAAGGTCTTGCCCGAGGAAAAGGCGGCCTTCGCGGCGGCAACCCAGCTCGTGGGCACTACGCCGTCCAACGCCATCCGCATGTTCATCGCCGCCTTCAATCGCTGCGGCACCTTTCCGTTCGACATTTCGCCCAACGGGGCCTTTGGCAAAGAGTGTCCCCAACAGCTAGTCGTTGAAGAACGTCCCCAATGACTAGTCGTCGGGAGGAGGTTGGCATGCTCAATGCGATGATTTGGGCGCTTGCCTGTTTTGGCGTCGTCGCTGCCGATATTGCCCTGAGTGTCGTTTTGTTCTCCGCCCTTGGCGTCGCATCGGTGTTCATGGGTTTTTCGATCGATGACCTCGACATTCAATTGCTTCAGGCCGTCGCGCAGACGGCATCGTTTTTGATGGCGCTGCTGTGGTGGCGTTATCTGTGGCCGCGCTCGTTTATGGCGCGCTGGCAGGGCGAGCGTCCGCTTGGCGGGGGAGCGCGTGGGGCGTGGAAACGCATCGCCTGCGTTATCGTGATCGGCCTGGCCCTGCAGGTGGTCGTTGGCTACGTGACCGACGCCGCGCTGTCGCTGTTGCCCGATGCCGCGGCCGACTACAGCGAGCTTGTCGAGGAAACAGGCATGGGCGACACCAGCTATCTCGCCGTCCTGACTACGGTGCTCGGTGCCCCATTTTGTGAAGAGCTGCTGGTGCGCGGCATTATTTTTGAGTTTTCGCTCCGAGCGTTTAATCCGCAGTGCCGCCCACTTTGGAAGCGCCGGCGTCGTGCGAGCGCGCAGGACGGCGCCATGGTGCCCTGGGCGGCCCCAAGCACGTGGGGTATCGCCGCGGCGATTGTGCTGCAGGCGGCAATCTTCGGTTTTATGCACATGAATTGGGTGCAGGGTTGCTACGCGGGTGCCGCCGGCCTCATCTTTGGTTGGGTGCTCGTGACGACCGGAAAGCTCCGCTACACGATCCTGCTGCACTTTGCCTTTAATGCCGGGTCGTATCTCATGACGTTGCTCTGGTTTGTGAACACGCCGTTCGGCGTGGCAATTACGGTCGCTATCGCCGGTGCCATCCTCGTTGAGGCAATGCGCTCGCTGCGCCACGCGTGTGGGATGGACGCAGCGAGCGCACCACTGCCCTAGTTGCGCCTGCCGCCGCCGTTGGCGCCCTGACGCCCCTGGGCCGCGCGGTTGCGGCCTGCGGTGTTCTGCGCACGCGACATGCCGCCGTGGCCCTTGCTGCCTTTGGGTCCCTTGCCGGCGGCGCCACCGTGGGCCTTGCCGCCCTTCTTGCCAGTGCCGTGTCCGCCGCCGGCAGACGTCTCGCCCGGGCGCGGCGGCACGGGACGGATCAGGCAATGCTTGGTGTAGCCGATCAGGTCGCGACGGCCAGCCTTTTCCAGCGCCTCGCGTACCAGCTTGTAGTTCTCGGGCTTGCGATACTGGATGAGCGCGCGCTGCATGGCCTTCTCGTGCGGGTCGCGCGCCACATAGATCGGTTTCATGGTGCGCGGGTCCACGCCGGTGTAGTACATGCACGTCGACATAGTGGACGGTGTGGGGTAGAAGTCCTGCACCTGCTCGGGCATGTAGCCCATGTCGCGCACGGCTTCGGCAAGATCCACGGCTTCCTTCATGGTTGAACCGGGGTGGCTCGAGATCAGATACGGCACCACGTACTGCTTGAGTCCGTATTCGCGATTCAAGCGTTCAAATTTACGGCAGAATGCGTCGTAGACGGCGCGACTCGGCTTGCCCATCACGGACAGCACCGCGTCGCTCACGTGCTCGGGTGCCACGCGTAACTGGCCCGAGACATGGTGCTCCAGCAGCTCGCGCAAAAACTCGTCCGAGGCATCGGCCATGGTGTAGTCAAAGCGGATGCCGCTGCGGACGAAGACCTTCTTGACGCCCGGCAGTTGGCGCAGGTCGCGCAGCAACTGCGTGTAGCCGCTCTCGTCGACCACCATGTTCTTGCACACGCTCGGCCACAGACAGCGTTTGTTCTTGCACACGCCGTGCTTGAGCTGCTTGTCGCAGGCCGGGCGGCTAAAGTTTGCCGTCGGTCCGCCCACGTCGTTGATATAGCCCTTAAACTCGGGGTCGTGCGTGAGCAGCTCGGCCTCGCGCATGATCGAATCGTGGCTGCGCATCTGCAACACGCGACCCTGGTGGAAGGTGAGCGCGCAAAACGAGCACTCACCAAAACAGCCGCGGTTGGAGCTAATGGAAAACTTGATCTCCGCAAAGGCTGGCACGCCGCCCGCCGCGTCGTAATCGGGATGCCAATCGCGTGCGTAGGGGAGTTCGGCCACCTCGTCCATCTCGTCGGTGGTGAGTGTTGCCGACGGCGGGTTCTGCACCACGTACACGCTGTTGGGATATGGCTCTACCAGGCGATGCCCGGTGATGGGGTCCATATTCTGCTGCTGCACGTTAAAGCTGCGCGCGTAGTTGAGCTTATCGGCGGCAAGGTCGTCCCAGCTGGGCAGCAGATCGTAGTCGTAGACCTCGTCGAGCGAACCCGTGCGGTAAACGGTGCCGTTGATATAGGTGATCTGATCGACAGGCAGCCCCGCGTCGAGCGCGTCGGCGATCTCGACAATTGCGTGCTCGCCCATGCCGTAGATGAGGATGTCGGCGCCCGAGTCGAGCAGCACCGAGCGCTTGAGCTTGTCCTGCCAGTAGTCGTAGTGGGCCAGGCGGCGCAGGCTTGCCTCGATGCCGCCGAT
>CAVEDI010000068.1:0-5561 GCA_963614405.1 Oscillospiraceae bacterium
GGGCCTCGTCGTAAGAGATGTCGCCGTCGACAATCTCGTCCATAGCCATCGAGATGGTGTCGGCACCGGAAAGCCCGATGGTGATGTCATCGACATCCTGGACGGCAAGCACGCGGTTGTGCTGGCCACGCAGCATGCTATTGATGTCGCAGGCGCGCTTGGAGGCAAGCGAAGCGAGCAGGAAGCGGTTGTGATCGGTCTTCTCCAGAAGATCGTCAATGCAAGGCTTTACAACGGACACGGACCTCAGATCCTTTCATGCATATCGAGAACGCGAACGAGCTCATCGGTCGCGCGGTCGAGATCGTCATTTACCACGACTTCGTCGTAGCGGTCGGCAAGGGCAAGCTCATCGGCGGCGTTTGCCATACGCAGCTCAATCGTCTCGGGCGTCTCGGTACCGCGACCGACTAGACGCTCGCGGAGCACCTCAAGCGAAGGCGGCTTGATAAAGATCAGCACGGCCTCGGGGAAACGCTCCTTCACCTGCAGGGCGCCCTGGACATCGATCTCCAAAATCAGAGATGCGCCAGAGGCGAGCTTGGATGTGACCTCGCTCACCAACGTGCCGTAGCAGTTACCGTGGACCTCGGCCCACTCAACAAACTCACCGTTTGCCACGCGGCGGTCGAACTCCTCGCGCGTCAGAAAAAAGTAGTTGACGCCGTCGACCTCACCTTTGCGTGGTGCTCGCGTGGTAGCCGAAACCGTCAGGCCCAGGTTCGAGCGGCGCTCGCGCACACGAGTGACGAGCGTACCCTTCCCTGCGCCTGACGGTCCAGAAATCACAAAAAGCTTGGAATCCTGAGCGCTCACTTATTTGGTCAGCTGCTCGAGGAGCTGCTCGCGCTGACGGACGCCGAGGCCCTGGACGCGACGGGTAGCGGAGATACCAAGCTCCTCCATGATCTTGGCGGCCTTGGCCTTGCCATAACCAGGAAGAGACTCGATGAGGGTGGAAACCTTCATGCGGGAAGCGATGGGGTCATCGGAGTTGAGCACGGACTCGAGGGACTTCTCGCCCTTCTTGATCTGCTCGCGAAGCTCAGCGCGGGCGTGACGTGCGGCAGCAGCCTTCTCAAGAGCCTGCTTACGCTGCTCATCGGTAAGCTGAGGGAGTGCCATTCGTACCTCCAAATAGTTGGGTTATATCTGATTCAATAATTGGCATTTTAGCACGTAGAACGTACAAAATGCCCAATCGCGGCTCCATAGGTTAGACGATACCCGCAAAAAGTGCAATATACTGCGCCCAAAGTTAAGCCCCTGACCTGCGATTCCACACAAAGGATGGGAAAGTTTACGCAGGCACAGGGGCTATTTTGTGCTAATGAGATCCAAAAGTGGTGACTTAGGGGAATCTTTTACGCGACGTTTTCGACCAGCTCGGCGACGATGGCGTCAAAGGCGGCAACCGGATCGTCGGCGCCGGTGATGGGACGGCCCACCACAATGTGGCTTGCGCCGCGCTCGATAGCCTGGGAAGGCGTCGCCACGCGGGACTGGTCACCAAGGGCGGCACCCACCGGACGCACGCCCGGAGTCACGATCAGGGCATCAGGACCCAGCAGCTCACGCATGTCGTGAGCCTCCATCGGCGAGCACACGATGCCATCGATGCCGTTGGCCTGAGCGAGCTTTGCCAGGCGGGCGGCCTCCTCGGCCACGGGCGACTCGACGCCGATCTCGCTCAAGGCATCCTGATTCATGCTCGTGAGCACGGTGATGGCGACGAGCTTGGCGCGGTCCTCGCGCGCCTCCTCGGCACCCTCGCGGCAGGCAGCGAGCATGGCGCCCGAACCCAAGCCGTGAACCGAGAGCAGGTCGGCACCGGCAAGCGAGGCCGAACGGGCGGCACCGCGAACCTGATGCGGAATATCATGGAACTTAAGGTCAAGGAAGACCTTAAAGCCCAGGTCCTTGAACGTCTTGACGATCTCAGGACCCTCGGCGTAATAGAGCGTCATGCCAACCTTGAGCCAGGCGGCATGGCCCGAAAGCTCGTGGGCAAGCTCGAGCGCACGCTCACGATCGCAGTCGAGAGCGACGATAACGCGGTCGCGGGCATCGGTCTCTAGCATTCGAAAGCACCTACCAGTTCGTTGATGTCCTTCACGCCCTGGGACTCCGCCCAGGCCTCGAGCTCGTGCGCGATCTTGAGCGAAGCGCACGGATCGACGAAGTTGGCCATGCCGACCGACACGCAGGTGGCGCCAGCCAGGATAAACTCGGCCGCATCTTCGCCCGTCATGACACCGCCGACACCGTTGATGGGGATATCGACGGCCTGAGCGACCTCCCAGACCATGCGAACGGCGATGTGGTGGCACAGCGGGCCCGAAAGGCCGCCCTTGGGCTTGGCCACACGGGATTTGCGGGTATGGACGTCGATGGCCATGCCCTGGATGGAGTTAATGACCGAAAGGCCGTCGGCGCCGGCGGCCTCGAGAGCCTTGGCAATCTCGGCAACGTTAACCGGAGCCATCTTTACGAACAGCGGCTTATCGGTCACCTTACGGCAGGCAGCCATAACGGCAGAGGCGCCCTCGGGCGAGGAGCCCATGGCGGCACCGCCGGCGGCAATATTGGGGCAGCTGACGTTGATCTCGTAGCCGGCAGCCCAGGGGCACAGCTCGACATACATCTCGAGCGCGCGGACAAACTCCTCGACGGAGTGACCGGCGACCTGACAGATGACCTGACAACCGTCCTTGGAGAGCTGCTCGAGCCACGGACCGGACTCGCGGGCAAAAGCGGCCACGCCGGGGTTCTGAAGGCCCACGGAGTTAATCATACCGCCGGGAATCTCGGCCATGCGGGGCGCGGGGTTGCCGGGCCAGGGCTCGGCAGCGCAACCCTTGGTGGTGATGGCGCCCAGCTGGGAAACATCAAAGAAGTTCTGGAACTGCCAACCGTAGCCAAAGGTACCGGCTGCGGTGTTGATGGGGTTCTGCATCTTGACGCCGCCGAAATCGACGGCCATGTTCACGGTACCCACTAGAAGACCACCACCTTGGAAGCATCGAACACGGGGCCGCACATGCAGGCGCCCTTCATACCGTCGACCGTCTCTACATTGCAAGTGTTGCAGGCGCCAAAGCCACAGCTCATCATACGCTCGAGCGACACCTCGCAGTACGCACCGGCCTCGGCGGCAGCGGCGGCGACCTTCTTCATCATGACGGCGGGACCGCAGCTGGCGACGTAGTCATAACCGCCCTCGCCGAGCAGCTCGGCGGCAGGATCGGTGCAGAAGCCGTGCGTGCCCAACGAGCCGTCGTCGGTGCATACGTCGACCGTATCGCACAGCGAGCGGAACTCATCGATGCCCACGGCCTTGGAAGCGGTACCAAAGCCCAGGCACACGTCGACATCCACGCCCTGCCCGGCAAGCATGCCGGCGAGGCAGAGCACGGGCGGAACGCCGATGCCGCCCGCCACGAGCAGCGCCTTCCTAGTGCCCTCGGGAACAAGCCAGCCGCGGCCGCCAGGGCCCAACAGGTTGGACTTGGAGCCGGGGGCCATCTGCGACAGACGACGGGTGTCGTCACCCACGACGGCGTACCACAGCTCGACGGTACCGGCCTGGGCGTCGGCGCGATAGAAGCTCAGGGGCACGCGAAGCAGCGAGGACGCATCGCCGGGCACGGCAATGTTCACAAACTGACCGGGCTTGAGCGCACTTGCAAGCTTGGGGGCCGAGATGACGAGCGAGAAGATGCCGTCGGCGATCTCCTGGTTCGAGACGACCTCGAAGTCGTGCATGCGTGCAGTGGAAGGTGTGGGCATAGACGCTCCAATCCCCCATGCGGTTGCATGGTCAAAACGAACAGAAAGCGCGGCACCGCAAGGGCACCGCGCACAAAAGCGATAAGGCTATGCTAGCAGATGCAGCCGTCGGCGAGCGTCTGCTTACCGCCGACAAACACATCGGTGGCACGACCGGTAAGCGTGCGGCCGGCAAAACCGGAGTTCTCGGCGCGCGACTCGTAACCGTCCTCGCCGACCGTCCAGGTGGCAGAGGGGTCGAATACGGTCAGGTCGGCAACGGAGCCCACCTTGACCTGAACCTGGTCGAGGCCCAGGATCTCACGCGGCTTGATGGCCATGAGCTCGACCATACGGCCCATGCTCATCTTGCCCGTGTTGACCAGCTCGGTGAGCACGAGCGACAGCGAGGTCTCGAGACCGATCATGCCAAAGGGCGCAAGCTCGAACTCGCGGGCCTTCTCCCACGGGGTGTGGGGAGCGTGATCGGTGACGATAACGTCGACGGTGCCGTCGATGACGCCCTGACGGATGGCCTCGGCATCCTCCTCGGTACGCAGCGGCGGATTGACCTTGAGCGAGGTGTTGTAGGTCTCGTCCAGGTCGTTCTCGGTCAGGAACATGTGGTGCGGGGTAGCCTCGCAGGTAACCTGAACGCCAGCGGCCTTACCGGCACGCACGATCTCCAGGCCATGGGCGGTGGAGATGTGCTGGATGTGCAGCTTGGCACCAGTCAGCTTGGCGATCTCGATGTCACGGGCGATCTGGAGCTCCTCGCCGGCAGCCGGCCAACCCTCGAGAGCCAGACGGGTCGAGACCTTGCCCTCGTTGATCTGGCCGTGGCCGACCAGGTCCTCGTCCTGGCAGTGGCTCATAAAGACCTTGCCGAACATCTTGCCGTAGTCCATGCAACGACGGAGCATACCCGCGCCCTGCACGCCGCGACCGTCGTCGGTGAAGGCGACGGCGCCGTGGGCGACCATATCGCCCATCTCGGACATGGCCTCGCCCTTAAGACCGCGGGTCATGGCACCCGACGGATAAACGCGGCAGTGACCGACCTCGGCAGCGCGGGACTTGACGAACTCCACGATGGTGCCGTTATCGGTGACGGGATCGGTGTTGGGCATGGCGCACACGCCGGTAAAGCCGCCCTTGGCAGCTGCGCGGGTGCCGCTCTCGATGTCCTCTTTGACCTCGTAGCCGGGCTCGCGAAGGTGAACGTGCATATCCACCAGGCCAGGGACGAGGTACTTGCCGGAAAGGTCGCGGACCTCGGCTCCCTCGACGGCGAGATTCTCGCCGACCTCGGCGATCTTGTCGCCGTCAATCAGGACGTCAACGACACCGTCAAGCTCGACGGACGGGTCGACGACGTGGGCATTCTTAAGAAGCAAGGCCATTATCGGCACCTCCAAGCAGCAGATACAGGATAGCCATACGCACGCAGATACCGGCGTAGACCTGCTCCAGGATGACGGAGCGTTGCGGGTGGTCGGCCATATAGGAGTCGAACTCGACGCCGCGGTTGATGGGGCCCGGGTGGCAGATGATCGCATCGGGCTTCATAAGCTTCTCGCGGTCCTTGGTCAGGCCGAAGAGCTTGTGGTACTCACGAATGGTCGGGAACGGTGCGCCCTCGAGGCGCTCCTGCTGCACGCGCAGCATGTAGACGACGTCCAGCTCGGGCAGGACGGAATCGAGGTCGCTCGTCACGTGGTCGCAGCCCAAGACCTCGGGCGACGGCGGCAGCAGCGTGCCGGGGGCGACGGCGTAGGTCTCGCAGCCCATGA
>CAVEDI010000069.1:0-9878 GCA_963614405.1 Oscillospiraceae bacterium
CGCTGTCCGTTAACTCCAGCACCTCGGAGCTCGTTGCCGCTGCCCGCGAGTTCTCGGTTCCGGCGGTTGCCGTGGCCGATGTCGCTCATGGCGATGACGCCGTGCTGCAGGAGTTGCCCGAGGGAACGAAGCTCGGCGTTGGCGCGCAGGCGGTTTGCGAGCTCGCGCGTCGCGACGATGTCGACTGCGTGCTCGTTGCTATTGTGGGCGCCGCCGGTCTCGAGGCGAGCCATGCGGCCTTGACCTCGAATAAGCGCCTTGCCCTTGCCAACAAGGAGTCCCTCGTCGTCGGTGGCGACTTGCTTATGCCGTTGGCGCAACCGGGCCAGCTTATTCCAGTCGACTCTGAGCACTCCGCCATCTACCAGTGCTATCTGGGGGAGAACCCGCGCGAGGCTCATTGTATTTGGCTCACCTGCTCGGGCGGTCCGTTCTTTGGCCGCACGCGCGACGAGCTCAATCGCGTGACGCGTGCCGATGCCCTCGCACATCCCACGTGGGCCATGGGCGCCAAGATCACCATCGACTCCGCCACCCTCATGAACAAGGGCCTGGAGCGCATTGAGGCCATGCATCTGTTTAACTGCGACCTCGATTTCATTAACGTGGTCGTGCAGCGTCAGTCCAAGATTCACTCTATGGTCGAGTTTGCCGACGGCTCCGTGATGGCGCATCTCGGTGCTTCCGACATGCGTATTCCCATCCAGTTCGCGTTCTCGTATCCCGAGCGTTGGGATACCCCGGCGCCTCGTATCGATTTCCGCGAGCTGGGGCAGCTCACGTTTGATGCTGCCGACATGGATACCTTCCGCTGTCTGGCACTGGCCGAACGTGCCGGCAAGACGGGTGGCACCATGCCGTGCGTGCTCAATGCCGCCAACGAGGTCGCCGTCGATGCCTTCCTGCACGATGGCTGCAGCTTTACCGATATCGATCGCATTGTGGAATCCTGCATGGATTCCCACGATATGCAGGCGGTCGATTCGTTTGAGCAGCTTCGCGACATCGATGCATGGGCGCGTGAAAAGGCTGCGCAGGTGCTCGCCGCAACCCGTTCCTAACCCATAAGGATTGCTTTTTCGTTTTATGGATACTGTTCTGAGCGTTCTCTCATCGGTCTTTTGGGGCCTGCTGATGCTTTCCGTCCTTGTGTTTTTGCACGAGGGCGGCCACTTTTTGGCGGCGCGTGCCTGCGGCGTCCGCGTGACCGAGTTCTTTTTGGGCCTGCCGTGTCGCTTTGACATCCATTACACGTCACGTCGCATTGGAACCAAGTTTGGCGTGACTCCGCTGCTGCTGGGTGGCTACGCTGCCATCTGCGGTATGGATCCGACCGACGTCTCGTGCGCCGATCGCGTGCTCGCGGCTATCTATCGTCATGGTCGCGTGACCGTGGCCGACCTTGCCGCCGAGCTCGAGCTATCCGAGGAGGTTGTGCTCGAGGCATGCGCCTTGCTCTTGGGTTGGGGCTCTATCGCGCCTTGGTATGAGGAAGGGGAGAAGCCCTCGCCGAGCTACTATCCCGCCAAGTATCAGACGCTGCCACGAGATGCGGCGGGTTACACCACCTTTGACGGCCGCCGTTTCGATCGAGAGCATGCGACTACCGAGGGCGATGTGTGGGAGCTGCCGTGCGGCGAAGCCGAGTTCCTTGCGCAAGAGCGTTCGCATACCTATCTGGGCCAGGGTTTTCTCAAGCGCGCCTTTATGCTGCTCGCGGGCATTCTCGTCAATATCCTGACGGGCTTTTTGCTGCTTATGAGCATCTACTCTATTGCGGGTGTCACCGTGCCGATGGATACCAACGTGATCGGTCAGGTTGACGAGGGGTCTATTGCCGCCAAGGCGGGTATCGAGGGCGGCGACGCGATCCTTTCGGTTGACGGAGTATCGTGCTCTACCTGGATGGACGTTTACGATGCCATCGGCAAGGCCGCCGGTAAGGACGATATCGCCATTGAGTATGAGCGCGACGGCAAGCAGCATTCGACCACGGTTGCGCTCAAAGAGGACGAGCGCCTAGGTGTGTATGCCTCTACGCAGGTGGTCCGTTTGGATTCCATCACGTCAGCTCGCCTGTCGTTCTCCTATGTCGTGCAGACGGCTGAGGGCGTGATGCGCCTGCTCCAGCCGCAGCATACGATGGAGATTCTCGATCAGTCCTCTTCGATCGTAGGTATTAGCGTTATGTCCTCACAGGCTGCTGCCGCCGGCCCTGCCACGTTCCTTTCGTTTGCCGCCCTCATTTCGTTCTCGCTTGGCTTTATGAACCTGCTGCCCATCCCACCGCTCGATGGCGGCAAGCTGGTCATCGAGATCATTCAAAAGATTGCGGGCCGCGAGCTTCCGCTCAAGGTCCAGACGATTGTGAGCTATGTGGGCATCGCGCTCTTTGCGCTGCTGTTTGTCTATATGCTTCGTTCCGACGTCCTTCGATTTATTCTGTAGGGGAGTGTTTGGATTGTCTTTATCCCATCCTTTGCCTCGCGAGCTGACGCGCCCCGTGCATGTGGGCGGCGTGCAGATCGGTGGCGGCGCGCCGGTGGTGGTCCAATCCATGACCTGCACCGATACCGCTGATGCCCAGGCAACGCTTGCGCAAGTGCGCGCGTTGTCGCAGGCTGGCTGCGATATCGTGCGCGTGAGCGTGCCTACCGAGGCCGCGCTTGAGGGTTTCCGCACCATCTGTGCCGAGTCTCCGGTGCCAATTGTCGCCGATATCCACTTTAACCATAAGCTCGCCATTGGTGCCGTTGAGGCCGGTGCTGCCAAGCTGCGCATCAATCCCGGTAATATCGGCGATTGGGCCAAGGTTGACGCGGTGATCGATACTGCGGGTGCTGCGGGCTGCGCAATTCGTATCGGCGTCAATGCCGGTTCGCTTGAGCAGGATATCGCCGAGCGCGACGACCTCACGCAGCCCGAAAAGCTCGTGATGTCGAGCGAGCGTTTCGTCAAGCATTTTGAAGACCGCGGCTTTACGAACATTGTGCTTTCGGCCAAGGCCCATAGCGTGCAAACGACGCTCGATACCTATCGAGCCCTGTCGCGTGAGATTCCCCACGTTCCGCTTCACTTGGGCGTAACCGAGGCGGGTACCAAGCTGCAGGGCACCATCAAGAGCTCGGTGGGCCTTGGTATCCTGCTGTCTGAGGGTATCGGTGACACCATGCGCGTCTCGCTTACGGCCGATCCGGTTGAGGAGCCGCCGGTCGCCTGGGGAATTTTGCAGTCGCTGGGCCTGCGTCGCCGTGGTCCCGAGATTGTCTCGTGCCCCACGTGCGCCCGCTGCCAGGTTAACCTGATCGCAATCGCTGAGGAAGTAACCGAGCGGCTTAAGAACTATGCCGCGCCGCTTTCGATTGCCGTCATGGGATGTGCCGTTAATGGCCCCGGTGAGGCTTCTGATGCCGACCTGGGCGTTGCTTGCGGACGTGGTCAGGCTCTGCTCTTTTCGCACGGCCAGATCATTGGTAAAGTAGCTGAGGATCAAATTGTCGACGCGCTTATGGCCGAGGTCGACAAGCTTATTGAGGAGAAATAAATGACCCGAGCAATGTATATGTCTAAGCTTTATGCGCCGACGCTCAAAGAGGATCCGGCCGACGCCGAGCTTGCAAGCCATCGTCTGCTGCTTCGTGCCGGCATGATTCGCAAGGAGGCCGCCGGTCTCTATTCCTATCTGCCGCTCGCTTGGCGCTCGATTCGTAAGATCGAGAACATCGTGCGCGACGAGATGGACGCCGCCGGCGCTCAGGAGCTCATGATGCCCATTATGGTCGATGCCGAGCTGTGGCGTGAGTCCGGCCGCATCGATGCCTATGGCAAGGAGCTCGTGCGCTTTGACGACCGTCATGGTCGCGAGTTTGTGCTGGGCCCCACGCACGAGGAGACCGTCACGGCCCTGGTGCGCAACGAGCTGCGCTCCTATAAGCAGCTGCCCGTTAACCTGTACCACATTCAGGACAAGTTCCGCGATGAGTTCCGTCCCCGCTTTGGCCTGATGCGCGGCCGTGAGTTCATCATGAAGGACGCCTACAGCTTCTCTGCCACGCAGGAGAGTCTGCAGGAGGAGTACGACAAGATGAAGCAGGCCTACGCCAACATCTGCGAGCGCTGCTACATCAAGGCTCTGCCCGTTGTCGCCGACTCCGGCGAGATCGGCGGCGACACCTCCGTCGAGTACATGGCTCTGGCCGGCGCCGGCGAGGCTTCGCTCGTCTACTGCGACGATTGCGGCTTTGCTGCCGATGACGAGGCTGCAAGTACCAAGGTCGTTGTGACCGAGGGCCCCGGCGACGGCAAGCTCACCAAGGTCGAGACTCCGGGCATGGGCACCATCGAGGCCGTCGCCAAGTTCTTCGGCTTCCCCGAGAACGGTACGCGCAAGTCGCTGGCGCTCATCGACGCCGAGGGCAAGCCCGTCGTGGCCATTGTCCCGGGCGACCACGAGCTCAATGACTGCAAGGCCGAGCATGTCTTCGGCAAGGGCTATCGTATGATGACCGACGAGGAGCTTCAGGCGAACGGTCTGCACAAGGGCTTTATCGGACCGGTCAACCTGCCCGAGGGCATCCGTCTGGTGTGCGACGAGAGCCTGCGCGAGTCCAAGCAGTGGGCCTGCGGTGCCAACGAGGTCGATTATCACTTTACCGGCGCCTGTCCCGAGCGCGACTTTACCGTCGACGAGTGGGCCGACCTGGTCACCGTCGTCGCCGGCGATCCCTGCCCGCACTGCGGCAAGCCGCTCTCTGCTGCTCGCGGCATCGAGGTTTCCCAGGTCTTCCAGCTGGGCACCAAGTACTCTGAGGCCATGGGTGCCACCTTTATGGACGAGGACGGCAAGGAGAAGCCGCTTATCATGGGTTGCTACGGCGTGGGCGTGTCTCGCTCGCTTGCTGCCGTCGTAGAGCAGCACAACGACGAGCACGGCATCGTCTGGCCGGTCTCCGTTGCCCCGTACGAGGTTGCGGTGATTCCGCTCGACCCCAAGAAGGAGGAGTGCGCTTCCGTCTGCGAGCAGATTGTTGATGGTCTATGCGCCGAGGGCATCGAGGTCGTCGTCGATGATCGCGATGAGCGTCCTGGCTTTAAGTTTGCCGACAACGACCTTATGGGCTTCCCGTATCAGGTGGTGCTCGGCAAGCGTGGTCTTAAGAACGGCACCGTCGAGCTCAAGGACCGTGCCACGGGCGAGCGCGAGGACGTGGCGATCGACGAGGTCGTCGCCAAGGTCGCTGAGCTTGTGAAGGCGGCACGCCGTTAATCGGCGATTTCGCTTGTAGTTCGATATACGGGACGGCCCCGCATTTCTCCAGATCGGGGAGATGCGGGGCCGTCCTTTTATCTTGTCGACGTAATCAATCGCTAAAAGGAAACCCCACAGCCCATGCGAGCTGCGGGGTTTCCTTTGTGCCTCCGATGCGAAATAAATCGCTCAGATATTACTGATAATCGACGACGTCGATCCAGTTCTTAAGGAACTCATCGTTCACGTTGCGCTTACGAGCGAGCTCGGAAGCGGCGACGATGCTCGTCCACTGACGCACGACCTGCATGGGCATGTCGGCGCGGTCGCAGTAGAGCTCCAGGTAGGCCTCGGCCTGATCCTTGCTGTTGAGGGCAAAGAGCAGGTAGGTGGTGGCAACGTCGGCAGCAGGGGAGCCCTGGGTGGCGTGAGCCCAGTCGCAGACGTACAGCTGGCCGTCGTCGCCAACGATGACGTTGGAGGGGTTGAAGTCGCCGTGGCAGACCTTGAACTCCTTGGTCATGCCGTCCAGACGCTCCTGAAGGTTGTAGCGCGTGGTGGCATTGAGCTGATCAAGGCTGTCGATCATGCGGGCGAACTTGTCGCGCTGACGGTTGAGCAGCGGAGAGGTGTAGCCGTGGATCTCGATCTGGAGGTCGACGAACATCTCGAGATACTCACCGAAGCGCTGGGGCTCGGCAGTCATCTTCTCGGCAAGGGTAGTACCCGGAACCTTCTCGGTCACGAGCGCCCAGCCGTTGGCGTTCTCGAGCTGGGAAACCTCGAGAGCCTTGGGGCTGCGGATGCCGCACTCATTGATGCGGGCAAGATTCAAAGCCTCGTTGAACACGTCGGAGACGGGCTTGGTCTCGTTAAAGACCTTGACGATCTTGTCGCCCAGGTCGTAAACGACCTTGTTGCCGCGACGGACGAGCTCGGTCTTGGAATCGGGTAGCAGCATGGTTGCATCCTTTCAACGATGCGATAGAAGCGACGGCGGGGGTGTGTGAAACACCCGTGCACCCCCGCCGTTAAAAACCGTGCTAGAACTAGCAGACGGCGTAATCCTGAGGCTCGCGGCCGTAGTAGGCGTCCAGGTAGAGCTCCTTGATCTCGCTCATGAGCGGGTAGCGCGGGTTAGCGCCGGTGCACTGGTCGTTGAATGCCTGCTCGGTCATCTCGTCGAGGGTGTCGAGGAAGTACTGCTCGTCGACACCGTAGTCGGCGATGGTCTTCTTGACGCCGATGAAGTCCTTGAGCTCCTCGAGCTTCGTGATGAAGTTCTCGAAGACCTCCTTGTCGTCCTTGCCCTCGATGCCGCAGTACTTGGCCATCTCGGCGTAGTTGTGCAGCGCGTTGGGGTAAGGATACTGGGAGAACGTGCCCATCTTGACGGGGGCCTCAGCGGCGTTGTAGCGCATGACGCGGGTCAGGATGACGGCGTTGGCGAGGCCGTGGGGCAGGTGATGGAAGGCGCCGAGTTTGTGGGCCATGGAGTGGTTGAGGCCCAGGAAGGCGTTGGCGAAGGCCATACCGGCCATGCAGGAGGCGTTGTGCATCTCCTCGCGGGCATGCGGGTCCTTGGCGCCGTTCGTGAAGCTGGAGGGCAGGTTCTCAAAGACGAGCTTAGCAGCGCGCTCGGAGAGGCCCTTGGTGTAGTCGGAAGCCATGATGGAGACGTAGGACTCGATGGCGTGGGTCATGACGTCGATGCCGGAGGCAGCGGTCAGGCCGCGCGGGGCAGTCATGCAGTTGTCAGCGTCGACGATAGCCATGTTGGGGAGCAGCGCGTAGTCGGCGAGCGGCCACTTGATGCCGGTCTCCTTGTCGGTGATGATGGCGAACGGCGTGCACTCGGAGCCGGTACCCGAAGAGGTCGGGACGGCGACGAAGTAGGCCTTCTTGCCCATCTCGGGGAAGGTGAAGATACGCTTGCGGATGTCCATGAAGTCCATGGCCATGTCCTCAAACTTGCACTCGGGGTGCTCGTACATCATCCACATGATCTTGCCGGCGTCCATAGCGGAGCCACCGCCGACGGCGATGATGACGTCAGGCTCAAAGAGAGCCATCTGCTTGGCGCCGCGACGTGCGCACTGCAGCGACGGATCGGGCTCGACGTCGTAGAAGCAGTCGTGGGCGATGCCCATCTCGTCGAGCTTGGCCTCGATGGCGCGGGTGTTGCCATTCTTGAAGAGGAACTGGTCGGTGACGATGAAGGCGCGCTTCTTGCCCATGACGTTGCCCAGCTCGTCGAGGGCGACGGGCGTGGAACCCTTCTTGAAGTAGACCTTCTCGGGAGCGCGGAACCACAGCATGTTCTCACGGCGCTCGGCCACAGTCTTAACGTTGATCAAGTGCTTCACCCCAACGTTCTCGGAGACGGAGTTGCCGCCCCAGGAGCCGCAGCCCAGGGTCAGAGACGGCTTCATGCCAAAGTTGTACAGGTCACCGATGCCGCCGTGCGAGGACGGGGTGTTGATGACGATACGGCAGGCCTTCATGACGTGCTCGAACAGGCTGATCTTCTCGGCCTGGGCGGGGTGCACGTACAGAGAGGCGGTGTGGCCCGGGCCACCGGCGAGCACCAGGTGCTCGGCCTTGTCGACGGCCTCCTGGAAGTCCTTGGCGTGGTACATGGCCAGGACCGGGGAGAGCTTCTCGTGGGAGAACTCCTCCTTGGCGGGGTCGGTGGAGGTGACCTCGGCGATCAGGATCTTGGTCTTGGCGGGAACCTCGATGCCGGCGAGCTCGGCGATCTTGGCGGCAGCCATGCCGGGGATGCGGTGGTCGAGAGCGCCGTTCTTGAACATGGCGGCACGCAGGGCCTCCATCTCGGCACCCTGCTTGACGAAGTAGCAGCCGCGCTTCTGGAACTCGGCCTTAACCTGGTCATAGATGGTGTCGATGACGGTCACGGACTGCTCGGAAGCGCAGATCATGCCGTTGTCGAAGGTCTTGGAGTGGATGATGGAGTTGACGGCGAGCAGCACGTCGGCGGTGTCGTCGATGACGACCGGGGTGTTGCCGGCGCCAACGCCCAGGGCGGGCTTGCCCGAGGAGTAGGCGGCCTTGACCATGCCCGGGCCACCGGTGGCGAGGATGATGTCGACGTCGCGCATGACCATGTTGGTCAGCTCGATGGAGGGGACATCGACCCAGCCGATGATGCCCTCGGGGGCGCCGGCCTTGACGGCGGCGTCAAGCACGAGCTTGGCGGCGGCGATGGTGCACTTGGCGGCAGCCGGGTGCGGGGAGATGATGATGGCGTTGCGGGTCTTCAGGCAGATCAGCGTCTTGAAGATCGCGGTGGAGGTGGGGTTGGTCGTCGGGATGACGGCGCCCACGATACCGATGGGCTCGGCGATCTTGGTGATGCCGTAAGCCTCGTCGCGCTCCAGGACACCACAGGTCTTGGTGTTCTTGTAAGCGTTGTAGATGTACTCTGCGGCGTAGTGGTTCTTGATGACCTTGTCCTCAAGAACGCCGCGGCCGGTCTCCTCGATGGCCATCTTCGCCAACGGGATACGAGCCTTGTTGGCGGCCATGGCGGCCTCATAGAAGATCTTGTCGACCTGCTCCTGCGTGTACGTAGCAAAAAGCGCCTGGGCCTCTCGCATCTGAGCGAGCTTAGCCTCAAGCGCCTCTACGTTGTCCACAATTGCGGGAGTAGTGTTTTCCGGTGACTTTTTCACCATTTGTGTCTCCTTGCGATCGGAGATTTACCCTACGCCTTGCATGATAGCAAGAAATTATTCGGTGAACGGTAAGATTCCCGTAAAAGGCACACTAAAACGCTTCAATAAACTGAAACGCTTTAACTAAAACTATCTGCCTGCTGCATCGCCCCGCTCATTGGGGACAGACTTACATGAGTGCTTTCACTCATTGGGGACAGACATCGATTTGCCATTTTGCCGTTCTTGACCTATTTTTGCCGCTCATTGGATATAAATAGGTCACAGGCTCAGCATTTCGCGTTCCTTCTCTCCTTTTAGGTGTTGCCTGTTCAGTTTTTGAAAGGAGAGATTATGCCCCGATGCGCCCGCGCCGTTTCGCTCACCGGCTATTACCACGTCTTTGACCGTGGTAACTCTAAACAGATTATTTTTGAAGATGACTCCGACCGCTATCGTTTCCTATCGGATATCTCGGACAGGTTTGCGCGCCATGAAGTGGCGGTTTTGGCTTGGTGCCTTATGGACAACCACTTTCATTTGATGGTTGATGATCCGTTCGACAATCTTTCAAAGGCGATGCAGTGCGCATTGACGGCATATGCTAAGTATTTCAATGGGAAAACGGGGAGAACGGGGCATCTCTTTGATAATCGCTATTCGCGGGTCGCTGTTGAGTCGGACACGCAAGCGGTGCAACTGCTCGACTATATCCATCTCAATCCCGTGAAAGGTGCGCTCGACTCACTCGAGGCGTACCGCTGGTCAAGCTACAAGGCATATGAGCTGGGCTATGATCCCTTTGACATCTGTGATGCGGCCCCTATGCTCGATATTGTCGGAGGCTCCCGTTGCTATTGCGAGCATCTCAAGGAAGTTGCCGAGCGCATCTGGTCAGTGGAGGTTCTTCCACGCCGGCGGATCCCCGATGAGGAGGTCCTTTCCATTGCGCG
>CAVEDI010000070.1:0-12471 GCA_963614405.1 Oscillospiraceae bacterium
GGCTTTGCCGAGCCCTTATATAAGGAGGCCGGAGCTAAAGCTCCGGCCTCACTCAATTTCTTATTAGATAAAGTGAGCGATCGAGGAATCGCACTCCCCTGCCGAGTTACCGCAGGGCCCGCCCTGGCGTTGCTTTTCAGAACATCCCGCAGGACGCAAGAAACCCCCGCCGCACGAAGTGCGCAGCAGGGGTTTCTTGCATGTCCGAGGACGTTCTGAAAAGTAACTTCAGGGCGGGACCGGACGAGAACAACCGACTACAGGTCGATGTGCGATTCCTTGATCGGGAACGGCTCCGCGAAGTGACAAGCGCAGCAGTGACCCGGTGCGACTTCCTTAAACTCGGGAAGCTTCTCAGAGCAAATACCCTGCGCGATCGGGCAGCGGGTGTGGAAACGGCAACCGGTCGGCGGATCCAACGGTGACGGCGGATCGCCGGCGAGGATGATGCGCTTACGGGTCTTCTGGATATCCGGATCGGGAACCGGCACGGCAGACAGCAGCGACTGCGTGTACGGATGGTGAGGCTCGCTGTAGAGTGTCTTCCAGTCCGAAACCTCAACCATCTTACCCAGATACATAACGGCAACGCGATCGGAAATGTGCTGCACGACGGACAGGTCGTGAGCGATAAACAGATACGCGGTACCGAACTTGTCCTGCAGTTCCTTGAGCAGGTTCAGAACCTGGGCCTGAATGGACACATCCAGAGCGGAAACCGGCTCGTCGCAGATAATCAGCTTGGGCTTCAGAGCAAACGCGCGGGCAATGCCGACACGCTGACGCTGACCGCCGGAGAACTCATGAGGATAGCGGTTGATGTGCTCGGGGTTCAGTCCGACAACGTCGAGAAGCTCGCGGACACGCTCAATGCGCTCCTCCTTGGTGCCCACGCCGTGAATGGTCATGGGCTCGGAGACGATCTCGCCGATGGTCATGCGGGGATTCAGTGAAGCATAAGGATCCTGGAAGATAAACTGCATCTCGCGACGCATGTCCTTGATCTCATGCTTGCTCATCTCGGCAACATCTTTACCCTGGAAGAACACCTTACCGGCGGTCGGCTTGGTCAGGCGCATGATGGTACGGCCCGTGGTGGACTTACCGCAACCAGACTCGCCAACCAGACCGAAGGTCTCACCAGGATAAATCTCAAAAGAGATGTCATTTACAGCAGAGACGACACGCTTGGAGAAGCGCTTGGCGAACATGCCGGACTCAGCGGGGAACTCCTTAGAGAGGTGCTCGACCTTCAGCAGCGGAGTACGCTCGTTGGTATCTGCCATTACGCCTCGCCTCCCTTCTTGGAATCCTTGCGCGTACGGGACGTCACAGGAGCGTTCTTGAGGAACTCGGGGGCGCCAGCGTAGTGGCACGCAGAATAGTGACCAGACTCGGTAACAAAACGCTCGGGGCGCTGCTTGCGGCACTTATCCGTCGCATAGGGGCAGCGAGGAGAGAACACGCAGCCCTCGGGCAGGTTCATGAGCGAAGGCGGGTTGCCGTGAATCGGCGTAAGCGGCTTCTTCTCTTCGATGGCCTGCTCCGGGATGGAGCGGATAAGGCCCCAGGTGTAGGGGTGGCGGCTCTCGTAGAAGATTTCCTCAGCAGTACCGAACTCGACGGGACGGCCGGCGTACATAACCATGATCTTATCAGCCATATCGGCAACGACGCCCAGGTCATGGGTAATCATGATGATGGCGTTGCCGTTCTTCTCCTGCATTTCCTGCATGAGCTCGATAATCTGAGCCTGAATGGTAACGTCCAGAGCCGTCGTGGGCTCGTCGGCAATCAGGATATCGGGATCGCAGGCAAGAGCCATAGCGATCATGACACGCTGACGCATACCGCCGGAGAACTGGTGCGGATACTCATTGACGCGCTTCTCGGGCTCGGGGATACCCACGAGGTCCAAAAGCTCGGTAGCGCGCTTGAGCGCCTCCTGCTTGGAGTAGCCACGGTGCAGACGAAGGCCCTCGCCCACCTGCTTGCCGATCTTATAGACCGGGTTCAAGGAGGTCATAGGATCCTGGAAGATCATCGCGATGTCGTTGCCGCGAATGTGCTGCATCTCCTCCTCGGTCATCTCGAGGATAGAACGACCGCGATAGCGAACGTCGCCGCCCTCGATCTTTCCCGGAGGCATCGAGATAAGACCCATGATGGTCATGGCGGTCACGGACTTACCGGAGCCGGACTCACCGACGACGCCCAGGGTCTCGCCGCGATCGAGCGTGTAGGAGACACCGTCGACAGCGCGAACAACGCCGTCCTCGGTGTGGAAATACATCTTAAGGTCATCGACCTCGAGCAGATGCTGGCCCTCGGGAACAGGCTGGTCCTTCAGGTCCACATAGTTCTTGTTCTTCTTCATCCTTATGCGTCCTTCATCTTGACGTCGAGGGCGTCGCGCAGACCGTCACCCAGCAGGGTGAAGGCGAGCACCGTCGAGAGAATTGCCAGACCGGGCATGATCATCATCCAGGGAGCAGTCAGAAGATACTGCTGACCGTCCTGAATCATGGAGCCCCACGAAGGCGTAGGCGGAATAACGCCCATGCCGAGGAAGGACAGAGCGGACTCGGTCAGAATGGCGCCACCAATGTTCATGGTCGCGTAGACCACGATGGAGGCGACGGAGTTCGGGAAGATGTGACGTACAACGATACGAGCATCAGATGCACCCATCGCGCGCGCAGCATCAACATAGTCGTTTTCCTTGACGGTCAAGATCGCAGAGCGGAAGACGCGCGCAATCGAAGGCCAGCCGAGAATACCGATGGCGATAAAGACGTTCTGAAGACCACGGCCGATAACGGCGATCATGGCGACAACGAACAGCACGTACGGGAACGCCAGGAAGATGTCCGCACAGCGCATGATGATCGTATCCCAGATGCCGCCGTAGAAACCGGCCAGAGCACCCATGACCAGACCAATCAGCGTGGAGATCGCGGTGGCCATAATTCCGACGGACAGCGAAACGCGCGCACCGTAGATAACGCGGACAAGAATGTCACGACCAAGGGCGTCGGTGCCAAACGGATGCTCTGCACACGGAGCCAGCAGCGACGTCTCGGCCATAGTGGTCGAGTCGGAAGCCGTCGGAGAACCGAGCCAGGGCTTAGCCCACAGATCTGCGGTCAGGGCAACCACAACGACGATGATGATCCAGCAGACACCGATAACGGCGAGCTTGTTCTTACGAAGACGCTTAAAAGCGTCGCCCCACAGCGTGCGGGACTTGGCGGGAGCAGATGCGACCTTGGTGGCGGTAGCCTGCTCCTGAGACTGAGAATCAGTTTCCTGCATGAGACGTACCTCCCTTAGGCCTTATCCGACGGACCGCCAAGGCGGATGCGCGGGTCGAGGAATGCATAGCTAATGTCGACGAGCAGGTTGATCACCATGACGACGACAACGATGAGCGTAACGCCGCCCATAACGATGGGCCAGTCACGCATGCTAATGGCGCGATAGACCTCATAGCCGATACCGGGCCAGTTAAAGACCGTCTCGGTCAGGATGGCGCCCGAAAGCATGCCACCAAAGTCGACACCAATATAGGTAACGACGGGGATGAGTGCATTCTTAAGCGCATGCTTGATGATGATCGCACGATTGGAGAGACCCTTGGCCTTTGCCGTACGGATGTAATCCTGGTTCATGACGTCAAGCAGCTGCGAGCGCATAATGCGGGCAGCGTAAGCGGTCGAAACCGAAGCCAGCGTAATGGTCGGAAGCACATAGTGCATCCAATCCTGATACTGAGAGCTGGAACCACCGGCACCCGAGATCGGCATGGAGAATGCACCGCCCGTGGCGTCCTTGAGGATGACGCCAAAGAACAGCTGCAACAACATACCGAGCCAGAAGGCCGGGACCGCAACGAGGATCGACGTGGTGAGCGTTACCAAAATATCCCAGAAGGAATAACGCTTTACCGCCGAAATGATACCCGCACCGATACCCATGATCGCCTCGAGTACGATGGCGCACGCGGCAAGTTTGACCGTATACGGATACTTCTGGGCGAAGATTTCCGTAACCGGCAGCTTGCGCTGATACGAATTGCCCAGATCGCCATGAAGCAGGCCGTTCATGTAATACAAGTAACGGTCCACGAGCGACGTTTGAACGGGGTCGCCGTTCTCGTCAAGGATCGCGTTGCCGTCCTCGTCCGTCTGGACCAGGTGATAGCGAACACGAAGCTGAAGCTCCACCTCGGGGGACAGAGCCTTGTCTCCACCGATCAGCTTGATCGGATCTCCCGGCACGATATTCTGGAGGGCGAACAGAATCAGCGTAACGCCCAAAAACACCGGGATGAACTGAAGCACACGTTTAACGATGTACTTACCCATACCACTCCCCTATCTAGGGATTAACCTAAATGGGATGCCGATCGCCAGACCGGCATCCCAAAATTACCATCAGCCAGTTTACCCCAGGTTAGGGAGAACTGTATGTTTCCCATGAGGTCTACGTAAATACTTGACACTCACGGAAGCTGCAAACTCTTAAGCGAGCTCAGCGGTACCCAGATCGGCGTGCTTCTGCGGATCGACATAGAGGTGCTTGATGCGATCGGAGCCGGCGATGGTGTGCGTGTAGAACATCACCGGGATGACCGGGCAGTCGGCAGCGACCATTGCGTCGGCCTCCTGCATCTTAGCGACGCGCTCCTTGTCGTCAACCGTAGTGCGAGCCTCGTCGACCTTGGCGTCGAACTCGGGGTTGTTGTAACCAGAGCGGTTGTCGCCACCGAGGGAGTCGGAGTGGAACAGCGGATACAGGAAGTTGTCCATGATCGGGTAGTCGGCAATCCAGCCCAGACGACCGAACTGATAGTTGAAGTTCTGATACTGCTCGAGCAGGGCAGACCACTCGGGGGTATCGGAGACAGCGGTAACGCCAACCTTGGCGAGGTCGCCGATGATGGACTCCATGATCTCCTTGTGGCCACCGTCCTGGTTGTAGGAAAGGGTCACACTAATGCCACGGTCACCGTTGGCACCGGCAGGAGCAACCTTGTCGAGGTACTCGTTAGCCTTGTCGACGTCGTAGGCGCAGAACTCCCATGCGCCCTCCTTGTAGCCATCGATGCCCGGAGGAACAATGCCGTCGGCGGGGGTACGGGTACCCTTGAAGATGGTCTTGCAGATGGCCTCACGGTTAATGGCCAGGGAGATACCCCTACGCAGGTCAGCGTTGTTGAACGGCTCGGCCGTGTTGTTGCAGGTCAGGTAGTAGGTGGAAGGCTCGGCGCCGAGCAGCATGCGCTCGCCGTCACCCATGGTGTAGCCGTCCTTGGACACGCCGCGATCCTTCTTGGCGGCATCGATCTGAGCGACGGGAACGTCGCAGACATCAAGGTTACCGGCCTGGAACTCCTTGTAAGCGGTCTCCATGTCCTTGATGACCTGGAAGTGGATGCCATCGATCTTGGCCTTGTCGCCATAGTAATCGTCGAACTTCTTGACGTTGATCTCCTGGCCATCCTCCCACTTGCCGTCCATCATGAACGGGCCGTTACCGACCGGGGCAAGGTAGAAGCTCTTGACATCGGACTCGGCGCACTCGGGAACCGGGGCCAGAGCCGGGTGAGAGGCGACGAAGGGGAAGTCGGCGTAAGCGGAAGACAGCTTGACGACGAGGGTCTCATCGTCAGGGCACGTAACACCGCTGAGCTCGGTGGCGTTACCGGCAAGCAGATCGTCATAGCCCTCGACCATGGAAAGGTGATAGGAGACCTCGGAAGGGCCATACTCGGTAGCGATGGCCGACTTGGTGTTGACCAGACGCTCCCAACCGAGCTTGAAGGACTTAGAGGTAACGTCGTCACCGTTGTGGAACTTGGCCTTCTTGATCTTGAAGGTAAACTCGGTGGCGTCGTCGTTGGACTCAAAGGACTCGCAAGCCAGCGGAACGATCTCGCCCTTCTCGGCGTCGTAAGAGGTCAGAGCGTCAAAGAGCTGATACTCGACCTGAGTACCCTGGTCCTCCTGGACGTTGTAGGGGTCGATGCAGACCGGGTTGTTGATGTAGAAGTTCAGCGTCGAACCGGACTCAGAACCGGAAGCGTCGCCGCCCTTCTTGCCACATGCGGCAAGAAAAGCCATGGAGCTCGCAGCAAGGGTGCCGCCAACAAAGGCGCGACGACCCATAACGGGCTGGTGGAACATAGAATCAGCCATGCCATCCTCCTTATGAGATAGGACAAAGAAATGTTCAGTCGGACACATGTCGAGACAATCCGATCCGAACCATCAAAACGCTGCCCGCTGCTATGGCTGGTTATGCACAACAGGCCAACGTTTTGCAATACAGTAGCGCATTTTATGCACGATTTGGGGCTAATTCCGGTTAACGGTCAAGAATTTCTTTAGTTGGGCGCAGTATGTGGTGATATTTTTGACTCTGTTACGAATGTGTAAACAAAAAAGGGTCCCGCACTTGCGGAACCCTTTACAAGTACTTATGCGGCTCGTGATTAGTAGCCCACGATGCCCTGCGGGAAGAAGAACATGCACAGCACGACGCACACGGCAAACACGACAGCCATGATGACGGTCAGGCGGTCGAGGTTCTGCTCCATAACACCTGTGGCAGAGCTGGAGTTATACAGCGAGCTAGCGATCATATCCGAAACGCCGGTACCCTTACCGGAATGCATCAGGACGAGAATCGTCAGCGCCACGGCAGAAACAGCCCAAACGACAAACAGAAGAATCTGGAACGGACCCATAGATAAGCTCCTTAATAGAACAATTCAAACTCCAGTACTGTACCACAACCCCCGCTCTCCCCTACCCGCCACTCGGGGACGGGGTAGAAATGGCAGAAATACCAAAAAAGGGGTTGCCCGAATATGGACAACCCCCTTGCTAGAAAACGGTATTTGTTTTCTCTTAGGCCTCGGTGGCGAGCACGCGGCCCGTCATCTCGGCGGAAGGCTCAATACCAGCCATGGTGAGCATGGTCGGAGCGATATCGGAAAGACGGCCGTCCTCGATACCGGTGAGCTTGGCCTTCTCATCAACGATGATGAACGGCACACGGTTGGTGGTGTGAGCCGTGAACGGATGCTTGGAACCGTCGGAAGCAACGTCAAACATGTGGTCGGCGTTGCCGTGGTCGGCGGTGATCAGCGCAAAGCCACCCTTGGCGAGAATCGCCGGGACAACCTTGGACAAGGCATCGTCAACAGCCTCGACGGCCTTAACGGCGGCGTCGAAGACACCGGTGTGACCAACCATGTCGCAGTTCGCGAAGTTCACGATGTAGAAATCAGCGCGATCCTCGTTGATGGCAGCGACGAGCTTCTCGGTAACCTCGGGAGCGCTCATCTCAGGCTGCAGATCGTAGGTAGCGACCTTGGGGGAAGCGACGAGCACGCGCTCCTCGCCCTCCTTGGGCTCCTCGATGCCGCCGTTGAGGAAGAACGTCACGTGGGCGTACTTCTCGGTCTCGGCGGTGTGCAGCTGCTTCAGGCCGTTGGCGGCGATAACGTCGGCCAGGACGTTCTCGGGGAACGTCTTGGGGAAGGCGACCTCGACGTCAAACGTCGGATCGTACTCGGTCATCGTCACAAAGTGCGAAAGCTTGATCTGCTCGCGCTCAAAGCCGTCGAACTCCTTGTCCGTGAACACGCGGGTCATCTGACGAGCGCGGTCGGGACGGAAGTTGAAGAAGATGGCCGCGTCGCCCTCGTGGATGCCCTCGTTGTGGGCAGCGAAGGGCTCGACGAACTCGTCGCCGCGCGGATCCTTCTCGTAGTAGGCCTTGATACCGGCAACGGGGTCGGTATCAGCATCGGACGCGTTGACCATGACGTCGTAGGCGCGCTGGATGCGCTCCCAACGATTATCGCGGTCCATGGCCCAATAACGGCCCGAGACGGTGGCAACGCGAGCGTCGCAACCGGTCTCCTCGGAGATCTTGGCCAGGAAGGCGCAGAACTCACTCATGTAGCCAGCGCCGGACTGCGGGTCAACGTCGCGGCCATCCATGAAGGCGTGGACGCGAACGGTCTTGACACCGTGCTCGGCAGCCATCTTGACCAGAGCCTCGACGTGGTTCATGTGAGAATGAACACCGCCAGGGCTCATAAGGCCCATGAGGTGGAGAGTCTTGCCGTCAGCCTTGACGTCGTCCATAGCCTTGACGAAGACCTCGTTCTTGGCGATGGAGCCGTCCTTGATGGCGTTGTTGATGCGCGAAAGCTCCTGGAACACAATGCGGCCGGCACCGATGTTGAGGTGACCCACCTCGGAGTTGCCCATCTGGCCATCGGGAAGACCCACGTCCTCGCCCGAAGCGCCGAGCGTGGTGTGGGGGTACTTCTCGTACAGGCTATCAAGGAAGGGCGTCTTGGCAGCGGCGACGGCGTTCTCGCCATCGGCCGGAGCCAGGCCGCAGCCGTCCATAATGATCAGGAGTGCGGGAAGATGACGCTGTGCCATATGTCCTACTCGCCTGCCTTGACGACCATAGAGGCGAAGTCGGCAGCCTTGAGCGAAGCGCCGCCCACGAGGGCGCCGTCAACGTCGGGCTTGGCGACGAGCTCGGCAATGTTGCCGGGCTTGGCAGAGCCACCATAGAGAACGCGGATGCCGTTGGCGAGCTCCTCGCCGAACATCTCCTTGAGGGTCTCACGGATAGCGCCGCAGACCTCCTGAGCGTCCTCGGCGGTAGCGGTCTTGCCGGTGCCGATGGCCCAGATGGGCTCGTAGGCGACGACGACCTGCTTGGGGCAGGTGATCTCAAGACCAGCAAGGCCAGCCTTGACCTGGTTCACGACGTGCTCGACATAGGTGCCAGCCTCGCGGACCTCGAGGGACTCGCCGCAGCAGAAGACGGGAACAAGACCGGCGGCAACGAGAGCCTTGGCCTTCTTGTTCTGGTCCTCGTCGGTCTCGTGGAAGTAGTCACGACGCTCGGAGTGGCCAATGATGCAGTAGGTGCAGCCAGCGGACTTGAGCATGTCGCAAGAGGACTCACCGGTGAAGGCACCCTTGGCCTCCCAGTACACGTTCTGTGCACCGAGGGCGATGGGGGCAGCCTGAATGCGGTCATGAACCGTGGTGATGTCGATGGTCGGAGGGCAGACGAGCACCTCGACGCCAGCCGGAACCTCGGGCAGAGCCTGAGCCAGCTCGTCGGCGAGTTTGGCGGCCTCGGCGACGTCGTTGTTCATCTTCCAGTTACCAGCGATGAGAAGGGTGCGATTAGGCATCGAGAAGCGCCTCCACTCCGGGCAGGGCCTTACCCTCGACGAGCTCCATGGAAGCGCCACCACCGGTGGAGATCCAGCTCATCTTGTCGGCCAGGTTGAACTTGTTGACAGCCGCGACAGAGTCGCCACCGCCGATGATCGAGGTGCAGTCGGCCTCGGCGACAGCCTCGGCGATAGCCTGGGTGCCGTGAGCGAAGTTGTCGAACTCGAAGACGCCCATGGGGCCATTCCAGAACACAGTCTTGGCGCCCTTGACGGCCTCGGCGTAGAGCTCCTCGGTCTTAGGACCGATGTCCATGCCCTCGCGGTCGTCAGGGATAGCGTCGGAAGCGACAACCTCGGGGACAGCGTCCTCGCCAAAGTGATCGGCAACGCGGTTGTCGATGGGGAGCAGGATCTTGACGCCCTTCTCCTCGGCCTTCTTGAGCATCTCGCCGGCGCGCTCGACCCAGTCCTCTTCCTTGAGGGACTGACCGACGGAAAGGCCCTGAGCCAGGAAGAAGGTGTAGGCCATGCCGCCACCGATGATCAGGGTGTCAGCAGAGTCGATGAGGTGATCGAGAACGCCGATCTTGGAGGAAACCTTGGAACCGCCGACGATGGCGACGAAGGGGCGCTCGGGCTCGGCGAAGATGCCGGTCAGCGTGTCGACCTCCTTCTCGAGCAGGAAGCCAGCGACGGCAGGCAGGTAAGCGGCGGGGCCCACGACGGAACCCTGGGCGCGGTGAGCGGTGCCGAAGGCATCGAGAACGAAGACGTCACCATAGGAAGCGAGCTTCTTCGCGATCTCGGGATCGTTCTTCTTCTCACGCTTATCGAAGCGGACGTTCTCGAGAACGAGAACCTTGCCCGGCTCGACGGCAGCGACAGCCTCGGCAGCCTTCTCGCCGTAAGTGTCGGCGACAAAGGCAACGTCGAGACCAGAGAGCTCAGCGAGCTTCTTGGCGACAGGCTCGAGGGAAAGCTCGGGCTGGAAGCCAGTGCCCTCAGGACGGCCGAGGTGGCTCATGAGGATGACGCGAGCATTGTGCTCAACGAGATAGTTGATGGTGGGCAGGGCAGCCTTGATACGGGTGGTGTCGCCAACGACTCCATCCTTGATAGGCACGTTGAAGTCAACGCGGACGAGAACGCGCTTGCCGTCGACATCGATGTCGCGGACGGTCTTCTTGGTAAAGGCCATGTTTGCTTCTACCTTTCGTACGTGTCTGCCTCCCATTACGGCAGACGATTTCCTATAAAAAGGGCGCGACCCTAGGGTGTAAGCCCTATAAGGCCGCGCCCTTCTTTAGACGCTCAACGAGCTATTCGCTAAAAGCTAAATTAAGCAACGAACTTCTCGAAGTACTTGATGGTGCGGACCATCTGAGAGGTGTAGGAGTTCTCGTTGTCGTACCAAGAGGTGACCTGAACGAGGGTCTGGCCGTTGCCGAGGTCAGAGCACATGGTCTGAGTGGCGTCGAAGATGGAGCCGTGGGTCTCGCCGACGATGTCGCGGGAGACGATCTGGTCCTCGTTGTAGGCGAAGGTCTCGGAGATGGTGGCGGCGTAGGCCTTCATGGCAGCGTTGACCTCGTCGACGGTGACCTTCTTGTCAACGACGGCGTAGAGGTTGGTCAGCGAGCCGGTCGGCGTCGGGACGCGCTGGGCGGCACCGATGAGCTTGCCGTTGAGCTCGGGGAGAACCAGGCCGATGGCCTTGGCAGCGCCCGTGGTGTTCGGGACGATGTTCTCGGAGCAGGCGCGGGAGCGACGGAAGTTGCCCTTGCGCTGCGGGCCGTCGAGCGGCATCTGGTCGCCGGTGAAGGCGTGGATGGTGGTCATGATGCCGGACACGATGGGAGCGAAGTCGTTGAGACCCTTGGCCATCGGGGCGAGGCAGTTGGTGGTGCAGGAAGCAGCGGAGATGATGTTGTCCTCAGCGGTCAGCGTCTCATGGTTGACGTTGTACACGATGGTGGGCAGATCGCTGCCGGCCGGAGCGGAGATGACGACCTTCTTGGCGCCAGCGTTGATGTGGGCCTGAGCCTTAGCCTTGCTGGTGTAGAAGCCGGTGCACTCGAGAACGACGTCGACGTCGAGGTCGCCCCAAGGCAGGTTGTTGGCGTCGGCCTCCTTGTAGATCTTGATCTCCTTGCCGTCAACGGTGATGGAATCCTCGCCAGCAACGACCTCGTGATCGCGAGCGTAGTTGCCCTGCGTGGAGTCGTACTTCAGCAGGTAAGCGAGCATATCGGGAGAGGTGAGGTCGTTGATAGCGACGATCTCGGAGCCCTCATGACCGAACATCTGACGGAAAGCCAGACGACCGATGCGACCGAAGCCGTTAATAGCAACCTTTACTGCCATTGTGTCTCCTTTCGTAAGGCCCCCGCGAGCTACAGCGCCCGCCGTTGAGGCCCACAAACTAACCACTCGCCTAATATACCTTTTTTTTGACTTGAATTTCACGAGAATGCTCGAAATTGAAAATCAAATTTACGTTAAAACGTTTTAAATACTAAAATAGCAGCTAAATCCATATATAAGTCGTTACTTCAAATTACCTGTTTGCTTCAATGAGCTTTTCAAGCCGTAAAACACGATGGTAGAGGGCTGACTTCGACAAGGGAGGGTCAGCCATCTCCCCCAAATCACGCAGCGACAGATCAGGATAGCGCTCGCGCAGGTCGCAAAAGACCGCCAAGGCATCCGGAAGCGCATCGCGAAGGCCACGCTGCTCGAGCTCATCGATAAGCGCAAGCTGATGTTGGGCAGCACCGGCGCTTCTGGTCTGGTTGGCGAGCTCGGCATTCACGCGACGGTTCACATCGTTCTTAACCAACTTGACCGCGCGCGCCTCCTCAATCTCGGCAACGCTGCGCTTGGCACCAATCAGCTTTAATAGATGCTCGATTTCCTCGGCGCTCTTAATGTACACGGCATATGACCCCCGCCGTGCATTAACACGAGCATGGACCCCAATCTGCTCCAACAGATCGCAAAGTCCCTTGGCATATTGCTCGCCCTGCACAGCGATCTCCAAATGAAAATCGCCGCGTGGATCGGCCACGAAGCCGCCCGCGATGAGCGCGCCGCGGATATAGGCAAGTCTACAGCAAGGACGGGCAACGATATGTCGGGGTACGCCGGCGACAAGTCCTCCCCTACGGTCGAGGATACCCAGCAGAACCAAGGCCTTATCCAGGTCTGGCTGATCAGGCAAGGTGATGAGGTAGTTTCGAACCTTA
>CAVEDI010000071.1:0-2344 GCA_963614405.1 Oscillospiraceae bacterium
CAAGGGCGTGCCGCAGGGGCGCTATATGCTCGACCATATCCGTAAGGTTCGTTGGGCGTTTATTGCATGGGAGCCGGTCTCTGCGCCCAGCTCATAGCCTGTTCGCAGCCCGCACCGCCCACTCACTCGGCATCCGCATTCTTTTTGAACTGGGCAAATGCGCTCCACACCGCGCCGTTCCTGCGCTATCGTGGGACAGCTCACGTAGATTAAGGCCCCGTCGCGGGGCGCCCCATACATAGAAAGCGAGAACCCATGGCACTGACAGGAGCCCAGGTCAAGCAGCTTCGCAGCATGGCCCATCACCTCAACCCCGCCATCATCATCGGCAAGTCCGATGTCAACGAGGGCACCGTCGAGCAAACGGTCGCCTACCTGGAGAAGCACGAGCTTGTTAAGTGCTCCGTGCTCGATGGCTCCAGTCTTTCCGCCCGCGAGGCCGCCGAAGAGCTCGCTGAGCGTTGCCACGCCGAGGTCGTCCAGGTCATCGGCCGCAAGTTCTCGCTGTATCGCGAGTCCTCGCGCAAGGACATCGAGAAGATCAAGCTCGTCTAAGAGCCAATGATCCGGCGAGCCAACACATAGCAAGCTTACGGGTGCCCAAGTACTTCGGGCGCCCGTTTTTTATCGCTCGACTAGCACGCGATTGAGCCGACCCTCCACCAAGCGCTCGTATAGGCGCCGCGTCTCGGGTTCGGGCACGCCATTGACCTGCTCCCTCAGGTGGTGCATATGCCCGCTGTACAGCTCGACGATATCGCGCCGCCGCCCTGCCGCACTGTAGACGCGCATAGCGCAGCGCACCATATCCTCACGCGCCGTTTCTTGCCGAAGCCCCGACTCCGCCAGCCAAATCGCCGACTGCAGATCGTTTTCTTCTAGAGCGGCATTTGCTCCCTTAATCATGCAATCGATGTACTTTGACTGCATAATGCGTCGCATGCGCAAAAAGTAGGTGGGATTACAGCCATTGGGAACATACAGCGGTCCGGCATAAAGCTGCTCAATCTTAAGGCACAGCTCAACTAAATGGGGTCCGCGCGCACCCGTGCGATTTCCCAAAACCTCGCGGCTTATCTGGTCAAACAGCCGTACATCGGTCTTGACGTAGTCGCCGTTGAGTCCGATGCATTCATTTTGGATGAGCACACACGACTTGCCATCCGGCGTCGGTCCCAAAGCCGACCGCAAGCGCGATATCGTCGAGTACAGGTTATTGCGGGCGCTATTGAACTCGGCATGGGGCCACAGCTCCATGGCCAGCGTCTCGCGGTCGACGAGCGCATCCATGCCCAGTGCAAGCCGCTCGGCAAGCGTCGCCGCCTTCTTGCGGCGCCACATTTTGTCCGTGATGGGAAACCCGTCGCGCTCGGCGCGAAACGCACCAAACATGCGAATCTCGATATGGTCGATGGTATCAACGGCTTCAACCTCGCCGGCCTGGAACAGGCGCTCGCCATCCCCTTCCAAATCGTCGCGCAGCGAGTACCGCGACAGCTCGCGCACGGGAAGCTTCTTGCGTATTCTGCCCGCCGGCTCGCCCAGACAATGCATGGCAAGGCGCGCAAAGAGCCGATACGATGGCTCTAGAATCCCCGCACGATTCATGGACATCCAGGCCGCAAGATCGCTATCTCGTCCCGCGCACGCCAAATGCAGTGCCACCATCCAGGCCTCCGCTCCACCAACCTGTGTCTGGCTTATATCGAGCAACTCCGCTTCCTCGCGCACCGAAACCATCGAAGTGTTACGCAGATATGCCGCGCGCTCCAGCAGCAATGCGTTATCGCGCATGTACGCAATCGACTCCTCGGCAAGTTTGAGCACTTGGACCGCACGGAACTTTGCATTAACCGGCCGTCCCTCTGCCAGCGACTGCCAGCCTTCTAGCAACAGGCCAAACAGCTGAATCTGGTTGTCGCGCATGCGCACGGCAAAACGATCGAGCTCGTTGAACGCCGCGTCGTCGGTTACCGGCAAGCCGGAAAGGAGCCGCCGTGCCGCCAACACCATGCGCACCCAGATAGCCATCGCCTTAAGCCCACGTACGTCGAGCGCCTCCCGCACCACCGCCATCTCGTCGTCGCGCTCGTCGGTTCCCGCAAACGACCCGTCAAAGAGCTCCACCAGCATGCTATCGGCCCGTATAACAATCCCCGCAATGTCGAGCTCGCAGTCATAGGCCCTGCTCGTTTTGAGCTGCTGTAGAACGCCGCCGTCATCTCCCTGCTCGGTCAGGCAGCGCTTGACCTCGATATGCGCAGACAACATATCGAGTGCGGTGTGGGACGTCTCAATTTCTGGCACGGCCAGGTTCGTAGGAAGCCCAAGCCCGTTGTCCCCA
>CAVEDI010000072.1:0-2409 GCA_963614405.1 Oscillospiraceae bacterium
AGCAAGGACGATGTGCTCGAGCTGGGTATTCAGACCGGCGACATCATCGCTATGGATCCTCGCACGACGGTGACGGAGAGCGGCTACATTAAGAGCCGCTTCCTGGATGACAAGCTATCGGCCGCCATTTTGTTGGGCTTGGCGCGTGCCGTCGCCGCTGGCGAGGTGACGCTTTCGCGTAAGGTTTCGCTGCTCTTTACCGTGTACGAGGAGGTGGGCCACGGCGGCGCCTTCGTGCCGGCCGACACGCGCGAGATGATCAGCGTTGACATGGGCTGCGTGGGCGACGACCTAGGCTGCACCGAGCACATGGTGTCGATCTGCGCCAAGGATTCGGGCGGTCCGTACAACTACGACCTGGTGACGGCGCTATCCAATATCGCGCGCGAGCTTGAGCTCGATTACGCTATCGACGTGTATCCGCATTACGGTTCGGACGTCGAAGCCACGCTCTCTGCCGGCTACGACATTCGCCATGGTCTGATCGGCCCCGGCGTGTATGCGAGCCACAACTACGAGCGTAGCCACATGGACGGCGTGCGCAACACCTTCGAGCTCGTCCGCGCCTACGTACAGCGCTAGCGATGCAGCGGCCTCGGCTGATACGGCAGTACCGACCGAGGCCGTCCTCTCTAAGTTGCGGTGAAATAGGGACTGTTTGGCGGTTTTAAACGCTTAAACAGTCCCTATTTCACCGCAATTTATGAAGGGGATGGGGCTACTTAAGTGCGCCGGTCACCGTGCCGCCGCCGAGGACGATGTCGCCGTGGTAGACTACAACGGCCTGGCCGGGGGCGATGGCTCGCTGCGGCTCGTCAAAAGTCAGCAGCATTTGCCCGTCTTCGCCGCGCGTAAGGGTCGCTGCTTGGTCTTTCTGACGGTAACGGTACTTGGCGCCCACGCGAATGCCGCCGGCATCGAGTTCTGCCTCCATGCGGTCGGCAGGGGCGCTCCAGATCCAGTCGTCGGCCGTGAGTGCTGTGGCCGTTAGGTCCTCGGCCTCGCCCAGATGCACGGTGTTGTTGGCGGCATCGACGCCCGTCACATACACGGGATGCGCCATCGCGACGCCCAAGCCCTTGCGCTGGCCGATGGTATAGCGCAACGCGCCGTTATGGCGTCCGACCACGCTGCCGTCGCGCCACACAATGTCGCCCGGTGCAGCGGGATGTCCGCAGCGGCGCTCGATATAGCCCGCGTAGTCACCGTCTGGAATAAAGCAGATGTCCTCGCTTTCGGCCTTCTGGGCGTTGGTAAAGCCTTGCTCGGCGGCTATGCGGCGCACGTCGCGCTCTTTGTCTAGGCCTGCCAGCGGAAAGATCGTGTGCGCCAGGCGCTCCTGCGTAAGCGAATATAAAAAGTAGCTCTGGTCCTTTTTGGGATCTTCGCCGCGATGCAGCTGCCAGGTGCCGTCTACTGTCTGGCTTGTTTTGGCGTAATGACCCGTTGCGATGTAGTCGCAGCCCATGTCCAGCGCCGCACCGAGCAACGCGCCAAACTTTATGTGGCGGTTGCAGATGATGCACGGGTTGGGCGTCAGCCCCTCCTGGTAGGCGTTCACAAAGCGCTCGATAACGCTGTGGTCGAAGGTCTGCTGCAAGTCGAGCACATGGTGGGGTATCCCCAGACGCTCGGCGACGGCCTTCGCATCGGCGATGTCGCGGTCGACCTTACTCATGCCCGTGGCGGGATCGGGCGCGGGGCAGGTGAGGCGCATGGTGGCGCCGACGCATTCGTAGCCCTGGCTTTTGAGCAGGTACGCGGTCACGCTGGAATCGACGCCGCCGCTCATAGCGACGAGCACGCGCTTGTTGTGCATGGGGAGGTTCTCCTTGGTGGCATGTGGCCAAAAAAGAAAAGCGGCGCGGGAGGCTGGTTCCGCGCCGCAGACATTGTAGCAAGTTCGGGCGTCTCGTGGGACACCCTGATTGGATGGGCTCAGACTGCCGGGAGAGAGGAGACCGGCTCGTCCGTGGGCTCAACCTATGGGCGACAGGCCCTAGTCCTGGAAGAGCGCCGTGGACAGGTAGCGCTCGCCGGTGTCGGCAAGCAGGGCCACGATGGTCTTGCCCTCGTTCTCGGGGCGCTTGGCCAGCTGCAGCGCGGCCCACACGGCGGCGCCGGACGAAATGCCCACGAGCACGCCCTCCTTGTGGCCCACGGCGCGGCCGGTCGCAAAGGCGTCGTCGTTCTCGACGGGGATGATCTCGTCATAGACCTGGGTGTCGAGGACGTCGGGCACAAAACCGGCGCCGATACCCTGGATCTTGTGCGGGCCGGCTTGGCCCTTGGAGAGCACCGGGGAAGTGGCGGGCTCGACGGCGACGACCTTGATTTCGGGGTTCTGCTCCTTAAGGAACTCACCCACGCCGGTCACGGTGCCGCCGGTTCCAACGCCGGCGACGAAGA
>CAVEDI010000073.1:0-2270 GCA_963614405.1 Oscillospiraceae bacterium
GCGATCGGTTTTTGCCATATCGCGCCTAAGGATATCGATGAGATGGGCATGGCCCGTGCCATTCGTACCGCCGTTGCGGGCGCCGTGGCCGATACGGGACTTGAACCCGACTGCGTCCTCATGGATGGCAACCCCTTGGGCGCCGTTCCTAACGAGCGCGACGTGGTCAAGGGCGACGCCAAGATCGCCTGCATCGCCGCGGCATCCATCATGGCAAAGGTCACGCGTGACGAGATGATGGTCGAGTACGATGCCGAGTATCCCGAGTACCATTTGGCCGAATCGAAAGGCTATGCGAGCCCCGAACACATCGAGGCTATTCGCAAACATGGTCTTTCTCCGTTGCACCGTGTGAGCTTTTGCGGAAACTTTCTGCAGACTGAGCGCCTTTTCTAGGTCAATTGTGGAGACAGGGACCTCTGGGGTTTTATAAACCTGCTGGTAGCGGGCCGTGTGCAACGTGATTGTTGCGTACGGCCCGTTTTTTGACGGCATTTGGTCAGCTTTTGGTTTGCTTTCGGTACTTACCCGCATGAAAGGTGCCCTCATCATCGGGGCAATGCAGTGTGCGGGAAAGGAGACCCCATGAGTGCCGCAAGCAAAAAGAGCAAGACGCAGCAGCTCAAGGAGCGTTGGGAAAACGGCGAGCTCGACTCCGGGGCGATGACGCCCGAGTTTATCAAGGGACTCAGTCCCCGCGAGCTGGGCATGCTGGGCGAGCTGATCACAATCGACTACTTTAACGAGCGCGGCTACACCTTGCTGGAGCAGGGCTATCGTTGCACCGAGGGCGAGGCCGACCTGGTGCTGCTCGATGAGCTCGACGATGTCGTGGTGATGGCCGAGGTCAAGACGAGACGCGTCGCCCTGGATTGCACCGCGCGGGTCTTTCCCGAGGAGGCCGTGGACGCCCAAAAGCAACGCCGCTACCGCCGCATCGCAAGTTGCTATCTCATGGAGCATTATCCGCTCAAGGCGATTCGCTTCGATGCCGTGGGTGTCACCATCCGCGGCGGGCATATCGCCGAGATCGAGCATCAGTACAACGCGTTCGATTGGCAGGTGTCGTGATGGCGTTCGAGACGTTTGCCGTTCACGCAGCCTGCATCCGTGGCGTCGAGGCGATTCACGTCACGGTCGAGGTCTCGCTTGCCGGTGGCGTTCCGGGCATCCAGATGCTCGGCATTCCGAGTATGGAGGTGATGGAGTCACGCGGTCGTATTCGCTGCGCGATGCGCTCCGCCGGGTTCGAGATCCCACGCTCGGGCATTACCGTTAACCTGGCACCCGGCGATATCCGCAAGACCGGTAGCGGCTTTGATCTGCCCATCGCCATCGCGGTTCTGGCAGCCGACGGGCAGATTCCCCGCGACAATCTCGACCGCTGCCTCATTGCCGGCGAGCTCGGTCTGGATGGCACGGTGCTTCCCGTCAAGGGCGAGGTGGCGTTTCAGCTGCTGGCTCGCGACATGGGGCTGTCTTTTATCGCCGGCAGGTCAGACCAGCATGTGCCACTCGCGGGCGTGGATTGTGGATTCATCGATCATTTGTCTCAGCTTGCTCATGGTATGGGTGATGCCGCGCGCCATTATCTGGATTCCGAGGGCGTCGAGGCGACCTTTGAGCCAGAGCTCGACTATGCCGACGTACTGGGGCAGGAAGTCGCCAAACGCGGCATGGCGCTTGCGGCGGCAGGAGAACTTGGCTTGCTCATGATCGGGTCCCCGGGATCGGGCAAGACGATGCTTGCGCGCCGTATGACCGGCATCCTGCCTGAGCTTTCCGTTGAGGACCAGCAGGAGGCGCTGTGCATCCATTCGGTCTTGGGCGAGAACATCGATGGGCTGCTTGCGGGGCATCGCCCCTTCCGCAGCCCGCATCACAGCATTTCGACCGCGGGCCTCATCGGCGGCGGACGTCCAGTGCATCCGGGCGAAATTAGCCTAGCTCATGGCGGCGTGCTCTTTTTGGACGAGCTAGCCGAGTTTCCCACTGGCGTGCTGCAGACGCTGCGTCAGCCCATCGAGCGCGGCTATGTGAGGATCGTACGCGTCGACGGGGCTTTTACCTTCCCGTCGCGCTTTCAGCTGCTGGCTGCGAGCAATCCCTGCCCCTGCGGCTTTTTGGGCGATCGCGAGGTACCGTGTCGCTGCTCGGCGGCGATGGTCGAGCGCTATCGGTCTAAACTGCGCGGTCCCTTGGCCGACCGTATCGACATGATGATCGATGTGACCCGTCCCGACCCTCAAGTGATTATCGAGGGGGCGGAG
>CAVEDI010000074.1:0-2600 GCA_963614405.1 Oscillospiraceae bacterium
TCTTTGAGATCCGTGCCTCGGGTGATATCGTGCGCCCCGACGGTAGCATTGCCGCGCTCGACGGTGAGACTGTCGCTACCATCACGACGGATGAAACTGGAGAAGCACGCGCGGACAACCTCCCGCTGGGACTTGGCACCGCACGCTACGAGGTTGTCGAGACTCAAGCGCCGGCAGGCTTCTTGCTCGATCGGACAACCCATATTGTCGACCTTACTTATGCCGACCAGAAAACACCCGTTGTAGAAGCACGGCTTAACGTATCCGACGATTACACCAAGGTTGATATCTCCAAGGTCGATGCAAGCGGTGAGCAGGAAGTGGAAGGCGCACAACTCACCTTATATGGTCCCGATAAAACCGAAATAGACTCCTGGACCTCATCCGACAAGCCGCACCGCGTCGAACATCTTGCACCCGGCACCTACTCGTTGCGCGAAATGATGTCTCCGCGGACCTATGACCTTGCCGAGGAAATAACGTTTGAAATAAAGGATACGGGAGAAGTCCAATCCGTCGCGATGAAGGATGCGCCCATCGAGATCAAGGGACAGGTCGACAAGCGTCAGGAACTTGTCCAACCTATCGAAAAGGGCCTGTTGGCTAACGGCGATGGTAAAAATCGCGCCGCGACGCAAACTAATACGGATGGACTTTTCTCCTATACCATCGACGCTCGAAACGATTCCGCTACTTGGGTTGATGAGTTTACGATTACCGATGATCTTGAGTGCGCCAAAGACGGCACGGCGAGATTCATCTCAATCGAAACCCCCGTCGCCATCGGCGACCTCAACGGTCTGTGCAACGTGTGGTATCGCACGACGCCGTTGGACTCGACAGACGTCGATGAGCCGGCGAACGCGACACTTGACGATGGACACGAAAATCCTTGGCTTGAGTCCGACGAAGTAAAAGAGAGCCTTGGTGAGGACTGCCGCCTCGTCGATTACGACGGCTGGCGCCTCTGGAAGGCGGATGTCTCGACCACGGAATCCACCACACTCGAGGCGGAAGAGCTCGACCTTGCATCCAATACCGTCGTAACAGGCATTCGAATTGAATACGGTGCGGTAGCCGCCGACTTTACGACTCGAAGCGATGCGGATTCTTGGACCCGCGATGATCTCAAAGATGAGCACGACGACCTTGACGATGCCAAAGCAATCCTTGGCACAGACGCTCGGGGCGCAGTCGTACACATGCAGGCAACGTCGGCTTATACGCCCCAAACCGCACTCACCAACAGCGCGCGCGTCGATCTTTGCCGCAACGGTGGCGGCGATAAACTTGAGTCACATGACGAGGACAGCGTTATTCAACGCTGTACCCTACCGCAGGACCTACCGGCAACAGGATCAGTTCCCATCGCCGCTTGCATCACCGCGCTCCTGACCTCGGGTGCCGCAGCCCTATGGTTCGCTCGCCTTAGGTCGATCCCAAAGAAGCGCTAGCGCGATGAAAAAGCGGGCGAGCCAGTCCCCTGGCTCACCCGCTTTCAATCATGTAAATCGCCGTATCTACTCTGCAGACGAAGATCCACCATCAACGATTGCCTGCTCGGACTCAGGAATCCCATCGGCACCCGTACTCTGTTCTTGCTCCACCTCTTCGCTGATTGCGGAGGCGGGGGTCGAGCCCTTTGCACCCACGATGTAGGCAGCCCCAAATCCTAACGCAATGGCAATCAAGGTCAAAATCACGTAGACAGGCCAATGGCGCTTAATATACGAAAACACGTTGACTCCTTAGAGCTCCGTCTACGAACGGCGGATAACCTCGGTCACGACCTCGGATACCGTAGCAATGTTCGTCGGGTTGACATTGTGGGGCAAGTCGTCCTCGGTACGAGCGCAAGCCAGACGCGTGCCGTCCACGCCGGCGATGGTAAGGGCTCGGCGGCTCGCCTCGAGCGCAGCATAGGCATCGGTCTTGGCATAGGGCATCTCGAGCGCGCCACAATCGACATGGAACGACTTGCAGACCTTGCTGACCAGGTTCATGATGCGGCGATCGCCCTTGAGCAGTTGTTGTTCGCCCTCGACCGTCACCACCGAAAGCCTACCGGCGCCGACGGATTCAAGATTGATGAAGAATACGCCGCGGAGCTTATCGCGATGCGAAGCCAAGAAGGCCTTCATGCCAGCGCCATCACAATCCGAGGCGCCCGTTGCCACAAACCAGATATCGTGACCGAGCAGCTCATCATCGCCCATAGAGGCGACAGCCGAGAGCATATCTTCGGAAGAAGCGCCATCGGAAGACGTAGCGCCACCCTTCCAGCCATCGTTATCGTCCTCGAAGTTATCCCACGAACCGATACCGCGACCGGACTTCTTGGCATCGTAATCGTCTTCGACGCCCAGCCAGTCACTCATGCTGTCCTGCTCGTTTTTCTTTTTACGGCCGAACAGACCACCCAGGCCGCGCTTACGAGACTTGGGTGCCGCCGGGGCGGGAGCTGAAATGGTCTCGATCGGCTGCGCGCCCGACGCAACGGGCATAGGAGGCGCAACGGGTGCCGATGTGGGTTCGGGACCTTGGGCGGTAGCAAAGGGGTCGTTGACCTGGGCAGAGGGATCGGGAAGGTCGAACAGCGA
>CAVEDI010000075.1:0-4035 GCA_963614405.1 Oscillospiraceae bacterium
CGGCAAGGTGCTCAACGAGCAGGTCGTGGGCACCGGCGGCACCGGTCACGGCGCCCTGGCGGGCCTACTCGCCAACGGCGGCGTGGACACGCTCATCTGCGGCGGCATCGGCGGTGGCGCTATCAACGCGCTTGCTCAAGCCGGCATCACGGTATATGCAGGTGCCCAAGGCAACTGCGACGCTTGCGTCGAGGCACTTATCTCCGGCACGCTCGCACAGAACGGCGAGGCCACGTGCAGCTGCCACGGCCATGACCACGAGCACGCCTATGAGCACGGCGAATCCTGTGGTTGCCACGGCCATCACGAGCACGAGGGCCACGAGGGCTGCGGCTGCCACTAACGGCACGGCACCGTGAACTCGGGGCGCGACACTGAACGCAACCCAACAATCAAAGCCAACAACAAAGGCCACCCGGTAGCTACCGAGTGGCCTTTGCCATATCAAGCTGGAATTACAGCACTATTTCTTATTACGCATCTGCGCTTCCATCTGGCGCAGCAGGTCCATATCGGACTTGGGGCCGCCCGTTCCCAGGCCACCCATACCGCCCAGACCCATGGCATCTAGGCCGGGAATATTGGGCATGCGCATCTTTTTGCCCTTCTTACCCTTTTTGCCCTTCTTGCCGCCGGCCTGTGCCTGATTGGCCATCGTGCGAATGCGGCCCATCATCTTGTTCATCTCGCCCCACTGCTTCATAAGGCTATTGACCTCGGTGGGGGTCACGCCGGCGCCCTTGGCAATGCGGGCACGGCGCTGGCCATTAATGATGGAGGGACGCAGACGCTCCTCCTTGGTCATCGACATGATAATGGCCTCGTTCTTATCGAAGATGCCCTCGTCCAGGTTGCCACCCATCTGGTTGAGCGCGCGCTGGCCGCCGGGAAGCATACCCAGAATGCCCTTCATGCCGCCCATCTTCTTGACGGCCTTCATCTGGTCGAGCATATCGTTCATGGTAAAGCCCTCGCGCAGCATGCGCTCGGCAGCCTCGAGCTGCTCGGCGTCGGCTGCCTCCTGGGCCTTCTCGATAATACCTACGACATCGCCCATGCCTAAGATGCGCTTGGCCATGCGATCGGGATAGAACGGCTCCAGCGAATCAGGCTTCTCGCCCATGCTCACAAACTTGATGGGCTTGCCGGTCACCTGGCGCACGGAAAGCGCGCCGCCGCCACGGGCATCGCCGTCGAGCTTGGAGATGATCACACCGTCAAAGTCGGTGCGATCGGCGAAGGTCGAGACGACGTTGACGATATCCTGGCCGGTCATGGCATCGACGACCATCAGCACCTGGTCGGGCTTGACGGCCTTCTTGATGTCGACGGCCTCCTGCATCATCTGCTCATCGATCTGCAAACGACCGGCAGTATCGACAATGACCACATCGCGCAAGTGGTCGACGGCCTCCTGGATGGCGCCCTTGGCGATGTCGACCGGGTGCGCACCGTCACCGCGGAAGACCGGCACGCCGATCTCGCCACCGAGCGTGGCCAGCTGGTCGGCAGCGGCGGGACGATAGACGTCGCACGCGGCGAGCAGCGGCGAGCGGCCCTGCTTCTTGAGCAGGTAGGCCAGCTTTACGGCCGCCGTGGTCTTACCGGAGCCCTGCAGGCCCACGAGCATGATGACATTGGGAATGCGATTGCTAAAGACGAGCTTGCTCTCGGTTGAGCCGAGCATCTCGGTGAGCTCGTCGAGCACGATCTTGACGACGTTTTGCGCCGGCGACAGCGACTCCATGACCTCGGCGGTCATGCAGCGCTCCTTGGTCTTGGCAACGAACTCCTTGACGACCTTAAAGTTGACGTCGGCCTCGAGTAGCGCCATGCGAATGTCGCGCATGGCCGAAGTGATATCGGCCTCGGTCAGCTTACCCTTGCCGCGCAGGCGGTCAAATGTGTCGTTGAGGCGATCGCTCAGGGAATCAAACACTAGTCACTCCTTAGTTGGACTCGCCCACCAGGGCGCGGCAGAAATCTTTGGCGTTAAACTCCTGCAGGTCATCGACCTGCTCACCCACGCCGATGCGCAGGATCGGGAGCTTGAGCTTCTCGGCCACGGCCATGGCGATGCCGCCCTTAGCCGTGCCGTCGAGCTTAGTCATGATAATACCGTCCAGGCCCAGCGCCTCGTTAAACTCGAGCGCCTGGTTCAGACCGTTCTGACCCGTGGCGGCATCGATCACAAGCACGACCGAGACCGCCATGGGGCCGACGGCCATATTGGCGGCGCGCTTACGGGTCACATTGACCACCTTGGCGAGCTCGCGCATGAGCTCGGGGCTCGTGTGCAGACGACCGGCAGTATCGATGAGCACCAGGTCGCTGCCGCGCTTGTCGGCCTCGTCGAGCACGTCGTAGCACACACTTGCCGGGTCGGAGCCGCGGTCGCGCTTGATGACGGGGACGCCAGCGCGCTGGCCCCACACATCGAGCTGCTCAATAGCGGCAGCACGGAAGGTATCGGCCGAACCGATCACGACGTTCTTGCCGCGGGCGGCCATGGCGCTCGCGATCTTACCGACCGTCGTGGTCTTGCCGGCACCGTTAATGCCCACAAACAGCACGCAGCTCGGCGTATCGGAGAACGGATCGCGCTCGATGGGCACAAAGTGCTGCTCAAGCTGCTCGGCCAGGGCACGGCGAAGCTGCGGAGCGGTCCTGAGGTTCTTCTTGGCCGCGGCATCGCGCAGGTCATCGGAGACCTTGATAGCGACCTCGGCGCCCATGTCACCCATTACGAGGGTGTCCTCCAGGTCCTCCCAAAAATCCTCGTCGACCTCGCCGCCAAAGTAGAAGACCTCGTTGAGGGCCTCGCGGCTGCGCTCAAGTCCGCGCGAGAGAGCATCGAAGAATCCCATTATGCATTCACGACCTTTCCGGTTTCGCGATCGAGTTTTTGCGAGACGACGCGACTGACGCCGTCGGCTTGCATCGAGACGCCATAGAGGACGTCAGCGTCCTCCATAGTACGGCGCTGATGCGAGATAACCAAGAGCTGCGTATCAGAACGCAACACATCGAGCGCGCCGATGAGCTTGGACAGGTTGGCGTCATCGAGCGCCGCCTCGACCTCGTCCAGCACATAGAACGGCACCGTGCGCGTGCGATACACGGCAAAGAGCAGGGCGAGCGCCGTCAGACTCTTCTCGCCGCCCGACATGAGCATCATCTTGGTGATGCGCTTGCCGCGCGGCTGCGCCACGACCTCGATGCCCGTCTCGGCAGGATGCTCGGGATCAGTCATCTCCAGATGAGCCTGGCCGCCCGGGAAGAGCATAGCGAAGATCTCGCGGAAGTTCGCGTCGACCTTCTCAAACGTCACCAGGAAGGCCTTCCGCATCTTGCGATCAATGGCCACCGTGATCTTGGTGAGCGCCTTGCGCGCTCTCTCCAGATCGGCCAGCTGCTCCTCGATGTAGTCGGCGCGGCGCTTGAGCTGCTCGTACTCCTCCATGGCAACCTGGTTCACGGGGCCCAGATTGTTGATTTGGCGAACGAGCTGGTTGAGCTCACGCTCGGCAGCGTCGCGGTCGGTGGGCGCGGGAAGCATGAGCGCTTCCTCGAGTACCGTGGTGCCGTCGGCGGTGATGGCCTTGATGGCTGCCTCCACCTGCACCTCGAGCTTGCCGCGTGCGACCTTGAACTCGTTTTGCGTCGCGGTAGCGACATCAACCTTATCTTTGGCGCGAGCGACTTCGGCCTTCGCGTCCTCGATGGTCTTCTTGAGCGAGGCGGAGTCCGCCTCTTCGAGCGAAGCCTGGTCACGAAGTCGCGCGGCCCAGTCCGAGGCGCGCTCCAGCAGGGCCGAGTAGCGCTCGTGCATGGGATCGACGCGCAGTCGCAGCAGCTCAAGCGAGCGCGAAGCCTGGCGCGTTCCGCGGATACGGCGGTCGATACCCTCCAGACGATGCTCCAGATCGGGAACGCGGCCCTTCAGCGAACGCAGGCGCTCGCTCGTCTGGGCCAGACGCACCTTGGCATCGGCGAGCTTACCGGCTGCCTCGGAATCGTCACGGCGTACGCGAT
>CAVEDI010000076.1:0-2304 GCA_963614405.1 Oscillospiraceae bacterium
ACAAACACTACTTGCAAGATCGGACGGGGCTGCCTGCCATCGTCCTGCCCTCGACAAGTCCCGCCAATGCCGCCTGGCGTCTGGAGCGTCTTGTCGAGCGTTGGCATGAAGCCGTTGACTGGGCTGTTATTTAATTTAGATTTTTGTTTGAGCGTGGGCGCCCAGACGTTTCAGAACGCCTCGCCAGATCGGCGCGGGCACGGCTGGCTCGGCGCAAACCATGCCGTCGGCGTCGACGTTGGCGGCATTGCCGCCGCCAAGTCGCTGTGCATGCTCGACGGAGCAGCCCATGCGCACGGCGCCCACGAGCTTGTCCATGGCCTCCGAAAATGGTCGGCGCAAGAGGCCCATGCGTGGGGAATGGCGAAGCGCTGCGATGCCGCTGCCGGCGCAGATGGCAATGCCGCCACACCACAATTGGTCATGGCGCTCACATGCCTTGTGCAGGCGAACAGCGGTCCCACGCGCCTGCTCAGTGCCCTCTTGTGCGGCTCGAATCGCGGCATAGACGCGCGTTCCCGTACCGCCAAAGCGCTCAAGCGCCTGCTCGATGGCTGTCAACGTCTCATCGTCAGCCACATCTTCAATGGCCAGCACGATGCCATCGGCAACGTTGCCGGCGTCATTTGCCTTCAAGTCGACCGGGCGGGGGAGTGCGGTGCCGGAAAGTTGAGCATAGGCGGCGATGGCATCCTGCAGGTCCCAGAGCAAAAAATCAAGATCGGCGCTATTGGGAATACTGATATACGCAATGGTGTGCAGTGTTTTTGGTACGTCGCCGCGCGCGGTCGTCTCCATGCCATCTCCTTTCCGGCTCGTTTCCGTTTAGGTTACACCGTCTGGTGGCGCCCCGCCGCGCTATCCTAGTGTAACCCTTACGAAAGGAACGCCATGCGTCTGCCCATGAATACCTCGCTTGCCATGCTCAAGCCCTCCGGTATCCGCCGGATTAACGCGCTCGCCGCCCAGCATCCGGGGTGCATCGCGCTCGCGCTCGGCGAGCCCGATTTTCCCACGCCCGATGTGATTAGCGCCGAGGTGACCGCCGCACTGGACCGCGGTGACACGCACTATCCGCCCAACAACGGTCGCCCCGTCCTGCGTGAGGCGTTATCTGCCTACATGGGGGACGCGGGCCTTACGTTTTCGGCCGACGAGGTCATCCTAACCGACGGCGCGACCGAGGCCCTGTCGGCAACATTCATGGCTATGCTCAACCCCGGCGACGAGGTCATCATCCCCACGCCGGCCTTTGGCCTGTACGAGAGCATCGTCGTGGCCAACCACGCCAAGGCGGTCTTTTTGGATACGAAGCCTGCGCAATTCCAGATTGACGAGGAAGCGCTTCGCGCCTGTGTGACCCCGGCGACCAAGGCCATCGTTATCTGCTCGCCCAACAATCCCACGGGCTGCATTCTTAACGCGGCATCGCTCGACGCCGTGGCGCGCGTAGCGGAGCAGGCGGGCATCTACGTGGTCTGCGACGACGTATACAACCGCCTAGTCTATGTGGATGGCTACGAGCGCTTTGCCCAGCGCCACCCAGAGCTTCGCGATCAGACAGTAGTTATCGAGAGCTTCTCCAAACCCTGGGCCATGACCGGCTGGCGCTTGGGCTGGCTCGCAGCCGCAGCCCCCGTCATCGCCGAGATCGCAAAGGCCCACCAATACTTAGTGTCGAGTGCCGTCTCCTTCGAAATGGACGCCGTAACTCGAGCCCTCACCGTCGACCCCACCCCCATGCTCGAAGTCTACCGAACCCGTCGCGAACGCGTACTCGCAGCCTTAGACGCCATGGGCCTCGACGTAGTAGAGCCCGCAGGAGCCTTCTACACTTTCCCGAGCATCAAAAAGTTCGGCCTAACCAGCGAGGGCTTCTGCATCAAAGCCATCAAAGAGGCCAACGTAGCCCTAGTCCCGGGCGACTGTTTCGGAACCGAAGGCCACATCCGCCTAAGCTATTGTGTTTCCGACAAAGACCTAGACGAAGGACTAGCCCGCCTGTCCAACTTCGTTTCAACCCTGTAGCCCTCAGGGGCGCAACACATCAGCCCACCGACCCAAGCATTATGAGTGGGGGCGTCAGCCAACGAAAACCCGGGCTGCCCATAGTTGACGCAGGCCGCGCCGCCGAAGGCCAGGCGCAAGGTTTTCGTAGATTCCGCACGAGCCGAAGAGCACTTAATGTGCTCTTCGTGCGAGCCAGGACTTGACCGAGCGAAAACCTTGCGCCTGGCCTTCGGCGGCGCGTGCCGGATGGTGGAATTGTGTGCAGCCCGGTTTTCCGTTGACCGACGCCGGGGT
>CAVEDI010000077.1:0-16724 GCA_963614405.1 Oscillospiraceae bacterium
GCGTGCCCGGCTGAAGCGCGAGGGGCGCTCCGCCGCATTTGCGGGCAAGACCCCTGCAGACTTTGAGGCGTGGAAGATTGCGACCAGGACTCGTCTGTACGATGTTTTGGGTCTTTCGCTTATGGACCGCGCCCCGATTGAGATTCGTGAGCTCAGCTGCGTGCGGGTTGCCGGCGGCATTGTGCGTACTCATGCGATGCTGCAGGTTGAGCGCGATGTTTGGATGCCGTTCTACCTGTTGGAACCGTCTCATCCTAAGCTTGATGAGCGGGGACTCAAACGCTGTTATATCTGCCCGCATGGCCATCAGGGAGCGGGTGCTGCAAGTGTAGCTGGTGTTGCGGGCGTGCCGGCGGTCGATGATGCCGTGCGTAAGTTCAATTACGACTATGGTCTGCGTTTGGCGCGTATGGGTTACGTGACCGTCTGCCCCGACGCACGCGGTTGGGGATACCGTCGTGACTGGAAGGGTCAGGGCGATGACGAGAACAGCTACCTGCGCGGAACGTGCCTGAATCAAGCACGTATGGCCGAGCCGCTGGGTCTTACGGTTGCGGGCCTCAACGTCTGGGATAACATGCGCTTGATCGATTACTTGGAGGCGCGCGGTGACATTGCCATGGATGACCTGGGTTGCTTTGGTTTTTCGGGTGGCGGCTACATGACGTTGTACCTGGCCGCACTCGACCCGCGTGTGCGCAAGGCGTTTGTCTCGGGCTATCTGTACGGTGTCGATGATTCGCTGCTGCATCTCAATGGCAATTGCAGCTGCAACTACACACCCGGACTTTGGCGCTTACTCGACATGGGCGATATTGCCTCGCTCATCGCGCCGCATCCGCTGCTGGTGCAAAGCTGCGAAGAGGATCATCTGAACGGTTCGCGCGGGCTGAAAAATGTTGACGAGCAGCTCGAGATCGTGCGCGATGCCTACAAGTTGCTGGGTCGCAGAGATGGCCTGCGGCACGAGGTGTGTCCGGGTGAACACCATCTGGGCGTGGCACATCTTGCCGAGGATATCGAATGGCTCGATTCGCACGTTGCGGAATGCGCCCGTGCATAGCCCCTCGGCATGCTGCGAATAAACGGTACGTTCCTGTATGACCGCCGATGGGCGGATGAGGAGAGGATTATGGAAACGAAGAGCTTGAGTGAATCGACCATTTGCTGCTTTGGCGACTCAACGACCTGGGGCGACAACGGCTGCGGTGGGGGAGGCAACGACATCTCGTGGACCTCGCATTTGGGCGCGTTGCTGGGAGGCGCGGTCATCGAGAACTTTGGCATCAAGGGTTCGCGTATCGCCATCAAGGCCGACCGTACCGATTCATTTGTCGAGCGCTTGGACGGCATCGACGATGCGGCCGATGTCTATGTTGTCTTTGGCGGCGTTAACGACTTTAGCCGCAACGTGCCGCTTGGCGAGTTGGGCAGCACCGATGCGCATGAGTTCTATGGTGCGGTCGACTATCTGATCCGAACCATCACGGCGCGCTCACCTCAGGCAAAGCTCGTGTTTATGGCGCCGTGCAAGACGAGCGGCAAGCACGAGAAGGATATTCCGGCAAGCGATGAGGCGAACCATTTGGGGTTGACGCAGGTCGCCTACGTGCGGGCGATGCTCGAAGTCTGCGACCGCTACTCCGTTCCGGTGATTGACCTGTATGCGCAAAGTGGCATCAGCCCGTTTTTGCCAGAGCACCGCGAGCTCTATATGCCGGACGGTCTGCATTACAGTCCTGCCGGCTATGAGCGCCTGGCGCATCGCATCGCCGCGGGTCTCACCGCCGTTTGCCGCTAAAAGTCTGCCGTTTGCGGGGAATATAGGGTTAACGTTCACCCTATATTCCCCGTTCGCGTTACACTAGGGGTAACGTTCACCTATCGTTTATGTCAGAGGGGACAGCAATGGGTTGCAATCAAATCCTGGACCGTTATATCGAGCAGTTGATCGAAACCTCTACGCCGCAGGCGCCGGCTTGGAATATCGAAAAGATTCGCGCCGGCAAGGAGAACACCTGGAACTATATCGACGGCTGCATGATCAAGGCGCTCATCGAGCTGTACGAGATCACGGGTGAGCAGCGCTACCTGACCTTTGCCGATGACTACATCGATTTCTTTGTCCAGGACGACGGTACCATCAAGCATTACAACCCGCAGGAGTACAACCTCGATAACGTCAATGCGGGCAAGACCCTCTACAAGCTCTATGACCTGGTGGGCAAGCCCAAGTACCGTGCCGCCATGGACACCATCTACCGCCAGCTCGAGACCCAGCCGCGCACCAAAGAAGGCGTGTTTTGGCACAAGGCCGTCTATCCCAACCAGATCTGGCTCGATGGCATGTATATGGCCCAGCCGTTCTACATGCAGTACGAGCTGAGCTTCCACAACCGTCGTGCCTGCTCGGACAGCTTCCATATGTTCCAGGTCGTGCATGACCTGATGCGCAACCCCCTCAACGGTCTGTACTATCACGCTTACGACGCGAGCCGCAAACAGTTCTGGTGCGACCCGGTCACCGGCCTTTCGGCTAACTTCTGGCTGCGCGCCGAGGGCTGGTTTGCCATGGCACTCATCGATACCTGGGAGCTCATGCCGCCTTCGATGTCAGCCGAGAAGGACGAGATTCGCAAGATGTTCCACGACCTGATCGACGCCATGCTGCCGTATCAGGACGAGAAGACCGGCATGTGGCATCAGGTCATCAACCTGCCCAATATCGCCCCCAACTACCTGGAGGAGTCGGGCAGCGCCATCTTTGCCAACGCCATCATGAAGGGCGTGCGTCTGGGCGTGCTGGGCGAGCGTTACTACCAGTACGGCCGTCGCGCCTTCGACGGCATCTGCGAGACCTGCCTGTCCGAGCATGATGGCCAGCTGGCGCTCGACAACATCTGCCTGGTTGCGGGCTTGGGAAACACCGCGCACCGCGAGGGCACGTTTGATTACTACATGAGCGAGCCCGTGGTCAAAAATGATGCAAAGGGTGTGGCGCCGCTGGTGCTTGCCTATATCGAGACCATGCATCACGACAAGCTGGCCGGTAAGCGCGATCCGCTCGCCCCCTCGGGCGTGTGCTCCATCGAGGACCCGTTTGGCGGATACACCCCGGGCATCAACGCTCATAAGGGATGTGAATAACGTGGGGGCTATTACTCCGGGCGTACGTTTGCACGACCTTCCGCAGGGAACCGTCGAGGAACGCATTCGCATGGCGGGAGAGCTGGGCTTTTCGTGCATTCAGCTGCCAAGCAAGGTGCTCTATGCATCGATGGGGATCGATCGAGGCGGCCTGACCCGCGAGCTTGCCGACCATTTGCTTGCGGTGCTCGACGAGGCGGGCGTTTCGGTCGCCGTGCTCGGCTGCTATAAGAATTTGGCGACGCCCGATCGCCAACAACTCATGGATAACTTTGCCGAGTACGAGGCATGCCTGAACTTTGCCCAGATGCTCGGCGGCTGCCCGGTGGGTACCGAGACCGGTCGCCCCAATGCGCAGAACCGCGTTGCTGACGATCGTATGACCGATGAGGCGCTTGAGGCTTTTATGGACGGACTCGCACGCGTCTGCGAGCGCGCCGAGGCCGTGGGCGGGCAAATACTGATCGAGCCTGGCTGGAACGAGACGGTCAACACGCCGGATCGCTGCCGTGAGGTGCTGGAGCGCGTCTCGAGCCCGTCGCTCGGCGTGATCTATGACCCGGTATCGCTGCTGCACCCCAGAGTCGTTGACGAAGCGCAGGAAATCACCGCGCGCATGCTCTACTTATGCGGCAGTAAGATCCGCGTGCTGCACGCCAAGGATTTTGAGGTCGTTGATAACGAGGACGAAGCCGGATGGTGCGACGGTACGGGTTCACGCCTGGTGTGCCACGGCGTGGGCGAGACGGGCCGCTATGGCTTTGAGCCCGTGGTGGCCTGGGCGGCTGCCGCCTGCCCTGGGATTCCCTGCGTGGTCGAGAACAGCGTACCGGCGACGGCGGCTGACTGCCTGGCGACACTCGAGCACATGTCTGCTCGCTGCGGGGCTTCTCATCGCGAGTTATAGCATTGGCTTTTGCCGTGTCGGCAGATTGAGATTACCTGTATGGGGGCGGCGGTGAAGGGTCTTTATCGTCGCCCCCATTGGATTGCATTAAAAAGGGGAGTTGCGTGGCTATCCACATTGTCGAAGAGGCGAATCGTTGCCTAGGTTGTAAAAGGGCGTTCTGTCAGATTAAGGGCTGCCCGGTTCAGACGCCTATTCCGCAGGTTATCGACCTGTTCAAACAGCGTCGTCTAGAAGAAGCGGGCGAACTGCTGTTCCAGAACAATCCCATGAGCGCGGTCTGCTCTATGGTGTGCAACCATTCGGGCCAGTGCGAGGGTGCTTGCATTCAGGGCCGCAAGGGCACACCCGTGCATTTCTCGAGCATCGAGAACTATATCTCGACAGCGTATTTGGATCGTAAGGAGTGGAAGCCCGCGCCGTCGTGCGGCAAACAGGTTGCCGTGGTCGGTTCCGGTCCCGCCGGTATTACCGTGGCCATTAAGATGGCCCAGCTGGGCTGTGCCGTCACGGTATTTGAACAGCGCCCCGAGATCGGCGGTGTGCTGGAGTACGGTATCCCCGAGTTCCGCCTGCCCCGTGCGCTCGTACAAAAGTACCGTCACGTGATGTGCTCGCTTGGCGTGCGCGTGCGCCCCTCGACCACCATCGGCGGCGCACTGCACATCGATGACCTGCTACGTGACGGCTACGACGCGGTCTTTGTCGGTACCGGTACCTGGCGAGCTCGCAAACTGGGTATTCCCGGCGAGTCGCGCGGCAACGTGCTGTTTGGTATCGATTACCTGGTTGATCCTTCGAGTGTGGCGATCGGACAGAATGTGGCGGTCATCGGTGCCGGTAACGTGGCCATGGATGTGGCCCGCACGGCGCTGCGCTCGGGTGCTCGTAAGGTCGCCGTGTATGCTCGATCGCGCCATATCTCGGCCATCGATGACGAGGTGGAGCTGACCGAGCTTGACGGTGCCGAGATTGTGTGCGGCAAGGCGATCTGCGCCATCGACGATAACGGTCCGGTGTTCGAGACGGCTATCTTTGACGAGGACAACAACGTGGTGGGCTATGAGGAAGAGCTCGACCATGTGTCCGCCGACACAGTTGTGATCGCGGCTTCGCAGGTGCCCAAGGACAAGCTTGTGCTTACGACGGGCGGTCTGGAGACCGATCATCGCGGCCTTCTTTCGGTCGACGAGTACGGTATGACCACCGTGCCTGGCGTCTTTGCCGCCGGCGACGTGGTTAACGGCCCGCTCACCGTGGTTCATGCCGTGGCAGGCGCCAAGCTCGCCGTCGAAGGTATGACTGCCTATTTGGGTCTCTAACACATCCCATCCATCAGTTGCGGTGAAATACGGACTGTTTTGGCTGTGAAAAGCCTCGGCTGCCCCGTATTTCACCGCAACTTTTTGGGGTTGAGCAGAGGCTGGGGGAACGCGCACGGTCGGGTGCTGCGCGGTTGCTGGTACAATAGGTACGTCAGCAACTGCCGCCGAGCGGCTCAAATGAAAGGAACCCTGTATGGAGTCCTCTGCCTATCCAATGCTCTTTAGCCCGATCAAGGTCGGTACGACCGAGGTCAAGAACCGCGTCTTTATGCCGCCGGTGTCCACCAACCTGGCCGATCATGGCTATGTGACCGACGACTTGGTCGATCATTACCGTGCCCGCGCCAAGGGCGGCGTGGGCCTCATCATCACCGAGGTCGTGACGGTCGAGCCTGCCTATACCTATCTGCCGGGTGACATGTGCTGCTACGACGACACGTTTATCCCTGGCTGGGAAAAGCTCGCCGCGGCCGTCCACGAGTATGGCTGCAAGATCATGCCGCAGCTCTTCCACCCCGCCTACATGGCCTTTAACATTCCGGGTACGCCGCGCCTGATCGCTCCGTCCTTTGTGGGCCCGTCCTATGCCCGCGAGGCGCCGCGCCCCATTACGGTCGATGAGATTCACGAGCTCACGCATCAGTTCGGTGACGCTGCCGTGCGTATGCAGAAGGCCGGTGTCGATGGCGTCGAGGTCCATGCGGCGCACGCCCACGGCATGCTCGGCGGTTTCTTGACCCCGCTCTATAACAAGCGTACCGATGAGTACGGCGGCTCGCTCGACGCCCGCATGCGCTTTTTGCTCGAGGTCATCGCCGAGATTCGCGAGCGCTGCGGCAAGGACTTTATCATCGACGTCCGCATCTCGGGCGATGAGTACACCGATGGCGGTCTGACCCTCAACGACATGATCTACGTCTCGCGTCGCCTGGAGAAGGCCGGCGTCGACATGATTCATGTGTCGGGCGGCACCACCATCAAGCGCGGTTCCGCGATTCCTGCCGCCGGTACCCAGCAGGCCTCGCACGCCGCCTGCTCGCGCGAGATCAAGAAGCACGTCAACATTCCCGTCGCCACCGTCGGACGTATCAACGAGGCCTGGATCGCCGAGGAGCTGATCGAGGACGGCGCTGCCGACATCTGCATGATGGGCCGCGCCAATCTGTGCGATGCCGAGTTCTGCAATAAGGCCGCTGCCGGCAACGCCGACGACATCCGCCCCTGCATCGGCTGCCTGCGCTGCCTGAACGGCATTATGTTTGGCAAGCGCATCTCCTGCACCGTCAATCCCGATGTTGAGCGCGACGAGGCCGGCTACGAGCCTGCCGCCGAGGCTAAGAACGTGCTGGTTGTGGGCGCTGGTCCTGCGGGCATGGAGGCAGCCTACATTGCTGCCAAGCGCGGCCACAACGTAGCGCTCGTGGATAAGCAGGACGAGCCGGGTGGCGAGATGCGCATCGCGGCCGTTCCGCCGGCAAAGCAGGAACTCACCCGCGTGATCAAGTATCAGTACCGTCGCCTGGCCGAGGTCGGCGTGAAGTGCGTATTTGGCACCGAGCTTACTGCCGAGGACATTCAGCGTGACTACGCCGGCTACGAGGTCGTCCTGGCCTATGGCGCCGAGCCCATCGCCCCGGCCTTCATGCAGGGCTTTAAGCAGGTTATGACGGCTGACGACCTGTTGGGCGGCAAGGCTTTCCCGGGCAAGAAGATTGTCATCGTGGGCGGCGGCACCGTCGGTTGCGAGACGGCCGACTACCTGGCCCCGTTGGTCAACGATCTGTCGCCGGCCAATCGCGACGTCACCGTCATCGAGATGACCAAGACGCTCGCCGCCAACGAGGGCGGCGCCGGTCGCGCGGTGCTCATCACGCGCATGCTCTCCAAGGGCGTTCACGTGCTGACCGAGGCCAAGGTGACCGAGATTACCGAGGATGCCATCAGCTACGAAAAGGACGGCGAGATCCACACCATCGCCGATGCCGATACGCTGGTACTTGCCATGGGCTATCGTCCCAATACCAAGTTGGCCGACGACCTTGCTGCAGCCGGCGTTACCACCCACGTGTTGGGCGATGCCAACAAGTGCGGCAACATCCGCGACGCCATCGGCGATGGCTACAAGGTTGCTTGCGAGCTCTAGTCAACCCCTTGGTGCATGTGAGGCCTATCCCCGCGGCGTCAGTCGGTAGATAGCAAAAAGCGGCGGTCGTCCCGTACATGGGACGACCGCCGCTTGCGTTAGCTGCAATGAGTCGTGCGATTAGAGGCCCAGGATCTCCTTGACCTTGGCGATGATGGCCTCGTCGGTTGCGTTGGCAAAGAAGTACTCCTGGAAGTGTTCGCCGGCAAGTGCGCCCTTCACCAGGTCCTGATCGATCTCGCCCAGAACGTCGACGAGCGGACGCATAGTCACAGCGCGGACGCCGTCGAGGATCTTCTTGTTGCGCTGCTCGGGCTCAACACGCTCGGCAGGATAGCCGTTGCCCGAACCAAAGCCAAAGAGCTTCTCGAAGGTGTACTCAAGATTGAGCTCCTGGCCCCAGCCGTTCTTGAGGGCGAAGGGCATGGCAACGGCGTTGCCATCGTTGACCTGGGCAAAGGTGTAGGCGTCGAGCGGGTCGGCAACGTGGCCGCACAGCACGCCGGGGAAGGAGTTACAGGCGAGCATGGCGCCCTCGCCGGTGCCGCAGCCGGTCACGACGTAGTCGGCAGCGCCGGAGTTCAGCAGCACGGCGGCAAGGATGCCGTTCTGCATGTAGGTGAGGGGCTTGGAATCGGCGTCGGCATACATGCCATAGTTAAAGACGGTGTGCCCCATGGGCTCGACAACCTTCTTAAGGGCAGCCTCGATCATAGGGTTCTTGGAGTTCTGAGAGTTCTCATTGATCAGAGCGATCTTCATTGCGAATTACCTTTCTATTTCTAACTTGCGGTGAAATACGGACTGTTTTGCCTGATAGAAGCCAAAACCAATCCTTATCTCACCGCAACTCAAATGAAAAACGAGTGGATGAAACCTGATATGGGCAGTTGCGGCGACGCTTATTGAGGCTGCTTTCCAATGTATGCGAGGATGCCGCCGTCGACGTAGAGGATGTGGCCGTTGACGAAGTTCGACGCGTCGGAAGCCAGGAACACGGCGGGGCCCTTCAGATCCTCGGGCGTGCCCCAACGGGCGGCCGGCGTCTTGGCAATGATGAACTGGTCAAACGGATGGCGGCTGCCGTCGGGCTGCGTCTCGCGCAGTGGTGCGGTTTGCGGCGTGGCGATGTAGCCGGGCCCAATGCCGTTGCACTGGATGTTGGCCTCGCCAAATTCGGAGCAGATGTTCTTGGTGAGCATCTTGAGTCCGCCCTTGGCGGCGGCATAGCCGGCGATGGTCTCGCGGCCCAGCTCGCTCATCATCGAGCAGATGTTGATGATCTTGCCGTGGCCCTTGGCGATCATGCCGGGCAGGCAGGCCTTGGACACGATAAACGGTGCGTTGAGGTCAATATCGACGACGCGGCGGAAGTCCTCGGCGCTCATGTCGAGCATCGGGGTACGCTGGATGACGCCAGCGTTGTTGACCAGGATATCGGGCGTGGTGCCAAAGTCGGCCTCAATCTTGGCGATGAGCTCGGCGACGACGGCCTCGTCGGTGACATCGGCAACATAGCCGTGAGCGTCAAAGCCCAGCTCGCGGTAGTGCTTCTCGGCCTCGGCGACCTTGTCGGCGTGACGGGCGTTAAAGGCGATTTTGGCGCCGGCCTCTCCGAGCGCCTCGGCAATGGCCATGCCAATGCCGTAGGTGGCGCCGGTCACGAGCGCGACCTTGCCATCCAGGCGGAAGCTGTCCATAAGATCAGACATAGCGATCCTTTCAAAAGAAACGTTCATCTATATAAGTCTTGCTTTTCATACAAGGTCAGTATAGGAGAAGAGGGGGAATTAAAAGACAGATTCTCCTAAAAACAGGTGAACGTTCACTTTTAAAAGGTAAACGGTGGTCTCGCCCTTGCCGTGCGGACGTCTATTTGCTCTGTTCCTGCGCTCCCTCTGCGATCATGTTGCGGTTGTACACCAGATGCAGGTACATCGCGTCGTGCGCTGCGGTGGGATTGCGCGCGGCGATGGCGTCGGCCACGCCACGGTGGGTGCGGATAGTTTCCTCGACGAGCTTTTTGCCGGTCACGTCGATAAAGAGGGGGACGGATGCCTTGAGCACGCCCATCAGGCGGGGAACGACGAGGTTTCCGGAGCTTTCGGCAATGGCATTGTGGAACGCGGTGTCGGCGGCGGAGTAATCCTCACCGGCCTCGGCCAGGCGCTCGGATTCGTCGCAAAGCTCTTTAATGCAGATGATTTGATCGTCGGTCGCGTGCTCTGCGGCCATGCTGGCCATCTGCGGCTCGATCATAAAGCGCACTTCGAGCAGGTCGCGTGCCAGGCGCCTCTTGTCATCGATAAAGGTAAAGCCCAGCGGATCGTCGGCAACGCCGGGGTTTGATGCCACATAGGTGCCCGAGCCCTGCTTAATGCGCACGATGTTGCGCGACTGCAGCAGCTTCATAGCCTCGCGTACGGTGCTCCTGCCAGCACCCAGGCGCTCGACGAGCACAGCCTCCTTGGGCAGGCGGTCGCCTTGCTCAAGATGCTCATCCAGGATCAGTTGAATAATTTTCTCCGAAATCTGCTCGGGGAGTCCCGAATCGGCTCGTGCCACGCTTCACCTCATATCAAAAGAATTCATCAGAGCTATTCTAGCTCATTAAACAGAAGCCGCTGTGGTTCGCTCCGACAATGGAGAGCTGTAAGTAGCCGTTTACCGTCAAAAACAGATCGTTCAGGAAATACATCAGATGTATTTTGAAAAAAGTTTCCCTTTTAAACATCAGACCTATTGAAAACACGCTATAGTCATCAGACGAATTCAAAAGGTCTGATGAATTGGAGGAAAGATGTCAGACCCAACGTTTATGGCCGACCCCACCAGGCTGGTCATCGCCGCTATCGTGGGCATCGCGCTGCTGCTTGCGCTCATCATTAAGTTCAGGCTGCATCCTGTGCTTTCGATGATGGTCTCGGCGCTCGCGATCGGCATCGGCGCCGGTATGCCGCTCGACCTGGTGGCGGACACTGTCACCAAGGGCGTGGGAACCACGCTGCAAAACATCGCCCTGCTCATTGGCCTCGGCTCGATGTTTGGCCAGATTCTTGAGGAGAGCGGCGGCGCCAAGAAGATCGCCCAGACCTTCATCGATACCTTTGGGCAGGGTCATTCCAGCTGGGCGCTGGGCATTACCGGTCTGGTTATCGGCACTACGGTGTTCTTTGAGGCCGGCGTGGTCGTTTTGATTCCGCTTGCGTTTAGCGTGGCATCGCAGACCAAAAAGTCGACGCTCTACTATGGCATCGCGCTGCTCGCGGGACTTGCCGCCGGCTATGCGTTTGTGCCGCCATCGGCCGGGTCGGTTCTGGTCGCCGGCACGCTCGGTGTCGACCTGGGCACCATGATCCTCGTCGGTATCCCCACCGCCTTCATCGCCATGGCGATCGCCGGCGTCATCTGGGGCCGCAACGTGGGCGGTCGCATCTTTACCGATGTTCCGGAGCACTTTACCTCTGCCGAGGGTGCGAGCGACGAAAAGGAGCTTCCCTCCTTTGGCATGGTGCTTGCCATCGTGCTCACGCCGCTTTGTCTGATTTTGCTGGGCACGTTGTCCTCTTATATCCCCATGCCCGCCGAACTCGCCTCGATTCTTGCCTTCCTGGGCAAGCCGTTCGTCGCTTTGACGCTCGCCACGCTCGTCGCGATGTATCTGCTGGGCGCGCGGCGCGGCTACTCCGGTGCCGAGCTCAAGGCCCTGCTCGACCGCTCTCTTAAGCCCGTCGGCATGATCTTGCTGGTCATTGCTTGCGGCGGCGTGATCCGCTGGATGCTGCAGGACTGCGGCTTGGGCCAGGTTATCGGCCCTATGCTCGAGGCCTCACCGCTGCCTTTGGTGGTCGTTGCCTTTTTGATTGCCGTCATGGTGCGTGCCTCTGTCGGCAGCTCCATCGTCGCTATGGCCATGGCATCGGGCATTATGGCCGCCATGCCCGCGGTTGCCGGAGCCTCAGTGCTCATGCGTGCCGCTATCTGTCTTGCTATCTGCGGCGGTGCCACGGCCCTCTCGCACGTCAACGATGCCGGTTTTTGGATGTGCTCCTCGTTCCTGGAGATTGACGAGAAGACCACCCTCAAGTCCTGGACCGTTATGGAGACGCTCATCGGCCTTTCGGGTCTTGCCTGCGCCCTGGTGATTTCGTTCTTCGCCTAGTTCGCGTGGCTAAGCATCTTTTGCCGAGCGCATCGCTCGGTACCCATTTACACCTGATTCATTAACCAACGATTGGTACAACCGTTCAAATCAAAAGAGGAGAGCATCATGGACGAGAAGACCAAGGCACAGATTCAGCAGGAGGCAGCCGACCTGGTTGCCAAGCTGCAGCCGCGTTCCGGCAAGTTCCGCACCATCAGCCCCGAGATGGACCCGCTGCGTCTGGGCTCTGGCTGGACCATCGAGGATCTGGACAAGCCGCAGGTCATTATCGAGTCGACGTTTGGCGACTCGCACCCGGGTTCTGCCGGCCTGTTTGATCTGGTCGAGGAGGTCCGTGCTGGCGTTGCCGAGGCTGGCGGTCACGGTGCTCGTTACTTCTGCACCGATATCTGCGACGGCGAGGCCCAGGGACACGACGGCATTAACTACTCGCTGCCCAGCCGCGACATGATCGCCAACATGATCGAGATCCATGCCAAGGCCACCCCGTTCGACGCCGGCGTCTTTGTCGCCAGCTGCGATAAGGGCCTGCCTGCGAACCTCATGGCCATGGGCCGCATCAACATCCCCTCCATCGTCGTTACCGGCGGCGTCATGGATGCCGGTCCCGACCTGCTGACCCTGGAGCAGCTCGGCGCCATCTCGGCCCGCTATGAGCGCGGCGAGATCTCCCGCGAGGAGCTCGAGTTTGCCAAGCACAACGCATGCCCCAGCTGCGGCGCCTGCTCCTTTATGGGTACCGCCTCGACCATGCAGGTTACCGCCGAGGCCCTGGGCCTTATGCTCCCCGGCACGGCTCTGCTGCCCGCAACCAGCTCCGATCTGCGTGAGTTTGCGCGCGAGGCTGGCCGTCAGTCCGTGTGGCTCTCCGAACACAACCTGTGCCCGCGCGACATCGTGACCAAGGAGTCCTTCGAGAACCTCATCATGGTCCACGGCGCCATTTCGGGTTCCACCAACTCGCTGCTGCATATTCCTGCTATCGCCCGCGAGTTTGGCATCGAGATGTCCGCCGACGACTTCGACCGCCTGCACCGTGGCGCCCACTACCTGCTCAACGTTCGCCCCGCAGGCGAGTGGCCGGCGCAGTTCTTCTACTATGCGGGTGGCGTGCCGCGCATCATGGAGGAGATCAAGTCGATGCTCCACCTCGACGTTATGACCGTCACCGGCAAGACTCTCGGCGAGAACCTCGAGGACCTCAAGAACAACGGTTACTACGAGAAGTGCGGTCGTTACCTTGAGAAGTGGAATCTCAAGCGCGAGGACATCATTCGCCCGTTTGACCAGGCCTTTGGTACCGACGGCTCCATCGCCATCCTCCACGGCAACCTTGCCCCCGAGGGCGCCGTCGTCAAGCACACGGTTGTTCCGCGCGAGATGTTCCAGGCCACGCTTAAGGCACGTCCGTTCGACTGCGAGGAGGACGCTATCCACGCCGTCCTGACGCACGAGGTCAAGCCCGGCGACGCCGTCATCATTCGTTATGAGGGCCCCAAGGGTTCCGGTATGCCCGAGATGTTCTACACCACCGAGGCTATCGCCAGCGATCCCGAGCTGGGTGCGAGCATTGCCCTTATCACCGATGGCCGCTTCTCCGGCGCCTCCAAGGGCCCGGCTATCGGTCACGTTTCGCCCGAGGCTGCCGTGGGCGGCCCGATTGCCCTGATCGAGGAGGGCGACCTTATCCAGATCAACATCCCCGAGCGCTCGCTGTCTATTGTGGGCATCGCCGGTAAGGAGATGGAGCCGGCCGAGGTCGACGCCGTCCTGGCCGAGCGCCGAGCCGCTTGGAAGCCCAAGGCTAATCGCTATACCTCCGGCACGCTCAAGTTCTTTACCGAGCATGCAGTTTCCGCCATTCAAGGGGGCTACATGGAGTAGCGCCCATGCGCATCAAATATCTCCTCTCATAGATGCGCGGCACAAAGAGCCTCGAGCCACGTCACCGGGGCGCGTTGTTCAGCGCCGCCGGGGCGCTCCACTCAAACGACAAGAGACGTCTTACGCAAGCGCCCGCGTCAGTGGATAAAACCACGGGCGTGGGCGCTTCACTTTATTCCCAGCCGCTTTATTCCCAGCCCTTCCACACGTCAGGCTCGTAGCCAACGGTTGCCTGGCGGCCGTTGCGAACGATGGGCTCACGAAGAATCTGCTGGTTATCGAGCACCTTTTCGAACTTCTGGTCGGCAGCAAGATACTGTACGAGCGCAACCGTGTCGGCATCTTTCGCCTTTGGATCGATCACAGCGTCGATCCCGCCGACGGCGCGCGCCACGCTTTCGAGCTCGCCTTTGCTCATCCCCTTTTCCTTCAAGTCGATGAACTGGAACTTCACACGACGTTCCTTGAAATAGCGCTGCGCCTTCTTAGTATCGAAGCTTTTCTTCGTGCCGAATATCTGGATGTTCATACGTACCGCCTTCGCTCAATTCTCGTCCGTCCATGATGCGACAAGGGAGCCGAGCAAAAACAGAGCAGGCGGAGATGGAGGAGGACGGCGACCGACCGTCGGCAAGAGTCGGCCGGATCGGACTGGCGCCCAGCGCGCGCCGGCGACACGCTCGCAGCTGCACACATAGCCGATGTACAAGCTCGCCGCGGCGTTCCCTCGCCCCGCGGTGTGGCGATAGAGAAGCACGCCACCCGTCAACGATGGCGCCTCGGTGAAGAAAATCAACGTCTGGGTTACATCCCTTGAAAGGGGCGAAGACGGCTGCTAGAATACCTCCCTGCTATGAAGGATTTGACCAAAGCATACATCGCAATTCGGCGGCCCCTGGTATACGGGGCCTCTCCTGTTGTTCCCCAAGTGCGCTCTGAGCAGCCGCTTTCTTCCTGTCGTATCTGATGCACGCATAGCACGTGCATGTTATTTCGCCCGTGGGCCGGCGCGCCTTCGGCGAAGAATCGAATAGATACGAAGGAAGCTTATGTCTGATAATTGTACGGTCGCGCCCGCCAATGGGCGCATTACCGGTACCCAGATCCGCATCGTCGCGGTCGTCGTCCTGGGTGCCTTCTTGGCGCTACTGAACCAAACGGTGATGTCGCCTGCGCTGCCGGTCATCATGTCCGATTTCGCCATCGATGCCTCGACTGCCCAGTGGATCATGTCCATATACCCGCTGGTGAGCGGCATCATGGTCCCCGTTTCGGCGTTCCTTATCGACAAGTTCAGCACCCGCGCGCTATTCTTCGGGGCGACGCTGGTGTTCGCGCTGGGCACGCTGCTGTGCGCCGCAGCCCCTGATTTCCTGTTCCTCATCATCGGTCGCGTGTTGCAAGCGGCGGGCTCAGGCGTGCTCATGCCGCTTGTCTCGGTGGTTCCCATGCTGGTATTCCCCGTCGAGAAACGAGGAACGGCTATGGGCATGGCGGGCATCGTCATGTCGGCGGGTCCCGCGGTCGGCCCCGTCGTAGGCGGCGCGGTGATCGACACGTACGGCTGGCGCACCATGATCGGCGCCATCGTCCCCCTCGCAATTCTCGTGCTGGTGCTGGGCGTGTTCATGCTGAAAAACGTGGGCGAGCTGAAGAACCCCAAGCTCGACCTGCCCTCGGTCGTCCTCTCCACCATCGCCTTCGGCGGACTTCTCTACGGGTTCTCGAGCGCCTCGTCGATGGGTTGGGGCAACCCCGTGGTGCTCGGCTCGATCGTCGCGGGTGTCGTGTGCTTGGTGCTGTTCGTCGTACGCCAGGGCAAAATCGAGGACCCGCTGCTTCAACTGGGCACGCTCAAGACGCGCGAGTTCCGCGTGGCCGCCATCATCGTCACGCTCATCAACGCCGCATGCCTGGTCACCAACACGCTGTTGCCGTTGCTGCTGCAAACCTCGCTTGGCGCTTCGGCCTTCGAAACCGGCATGGCCATGCTTCCCGCCGCGGCGGTGGGCATCATCATCAGCCCTATCTCCGGCGTGGTGTTCGACAAGTTCGGTCCGCGTGCCATCTCGATCGTCGGCCTGGCCCTCATGACCGGCGCCCTGTTCCTGCTCTCGCTTTCGACGGTAAACACGCCCATCTTGGTGGTTGCGCTGTTCTGCATGCTGCAGTCCGCCGGCCAGTCGCTCGCGAACATGCCGGTGAACACATGGGGTGTCAATGCCTTGAAAAATGACATGATCGCCCACGGCAACGCCATCGCGAACACCGGCCGCCAGGTCGCCGGCGGTTTGTGCACGGCGCTCATCATCACGGTCATGACAAGCGTCACCGCGTCGGCCGGCGTCGATGCGAGCATCCAAGTAGCCACCGCCGTGGGCGCGGGCGTCGCTTACAAGGTGTGCGCGGCAATCGGCCTCGTTTCCCTTATCTGCGCCATATTCAGCGTGCGCACCAAGAAAACCGCACCGAAAACGAAGGAGGCATAAGCGATGTCCGAGATTCTGTCCGAGCGCATCCCGCTCGAGCTCGAGGGGACGCCCGTTTCGAGCATCATGATTGAAGAGCCGTTCACCTGCACGCAGGATTGCACGATTTCCGACGTGGTGCGCATGCTCGCCGAAAACGAGGTGAGCAGCATGCCCGTAATCGATGAGCGCAACCAGGTGGTCGGGTTCATCTCCGACGGCGATGTCATGGGAGCCATCGCGCAGCATCGCGCTCACACCATCTTCACGGGCGGCGACGCGTCCATGCTGTACTTCGACGATCAGAGCCTTGAGCAGCGCATCGAAGACCTGAAGGATCGCTGCGTCATGGATTTCGCGACGCGCCAGGTAGTGTGTGCCCGTCCCGAGCAGAGCATCGCCCGCGTCGCCGCGCTGCTGGCGAAGAAGAAGTTCAAGAAGCTTCCTGTGGTTGATGACGAGGGCAAACTCGTGGGGGTCATCCGCCGCTCCGCCATCACCAAATACATCTTCGGCATCCTTTTCCAATAGGGGCAGGTCGCACTTGAGGCGAACATCTCGAGGCATCGAGCCAGCAACTGGACCAGACAACCTTGACACGGACGCGCTTTCCCTCGATGCTTCGGTAAGTGAGGAACTCGAACCTCACGCATGGTCTTGACTCAAGAAGGCCCGGAAATTTTTT
>CAVEDI010000078.1:0-5826 GCA_963614405.1 Oscillospiraceae bacterium
GCAGATGCCTTGGAGATCGCGGAGCTGTTCTCGACGATGATGGGCCTGCCCGTTATCGAGACCCCCGTTTCGTACTTTAACGATTCGCTGGTCGAGATCATGAAGCAGAACGGTCGTGGCACCAAGGGCCACATCGGCTTTGCCGTTAACGACATCGATGCAGCTGAGAAGTGGTTTGCCGAGCGCGGGCTCGAGGTCAACGAGGAGTCGCGCGTGCTGCTGCCCGACGGCGGTACCAAGCTCGTGTACTTTAAGCGCGAGTTCGCCGGTTTCGCCGTGCACCTGTGCCGCGAGTAGCGCACAAGCTGTCATAGCTAGCAAAAAGGGATAGGGCTGCGTGGCCCTATCCCTTTATTTATGCCGAGGGGCTTCCTACCGCGGCAGGCGAATCGTAAAGCGGCTGCCGACGCCCTCGACCGAGGTCACGCCGATGACGCCGCCGTGGCTATCGACGATCCACTTGGCGATGGCGAGCCCCAGGCCCGAGCCCTGCGCTCCGGCATCGCGCGCGTTGTCGGCGCGGTAGAACCGCTCGAACGCGTGAGCTGCGGATTCCTGGTTCATGCCGATGCCCTCGTCCTCAACGCTTATGTCGATCGTGCCCGCGCCCGCATCCGGCGCTACGCCAAACGAGATGGGCGTGCCCGCGTCCGAATACTTGGCGGCGTTTTGCACGATCACGCGCAGAGCCTGCTTCACGAGCGCGACATCGACGGACGCGTCGCAGCGCGGGTCGCTGATAAGCGCAGCGTCAAAGGCCAGCCGATACGTGTGCCCGGCATCGATCATCTGCGATTCTTCGCAAACCTCGCCGACCAGTGCGGCCAGGTTGGGATCCGCACCCCGCAGGACCGTGCGCCCGGCATCGCCGCGCGCCAAAAACAGCAGCTGCTCCACGAGCTCTTGCATGTGCTCGCTTTCGGCCTTGAGGGACGCGATGGATTCTGCCAGCACGTCCGGGTCGTCTTTGCCCCAGCGGTCGAGCATGTTTACGTAACCCTGAATCACCGCGATGGGCGTGCGCAGCTCGTGGCTCGCATCGTTGACAAAGCGCATCTGCTGCAGCTTGGCCTCTTGCATCTGGCGCAGTAGGCGGTTGAGTGCAACCTCGATGCTTGCCAGGTCGGCGTCGCCGGTGGTGACGCTCGGCGAGTCGACGCTTGCGCGCTCGATGGCCTGCTCCAGTGTTTCCATCTGCCGCCGGAGAGCTGCATGCGGCCGAGCTCGTCCACGCGCAAGGCAAGGTCGTTGAGCGGTGCCATAGTGCGGCGCACGCGACGGGCTCCGCCGAGCATGTTGAGCACGCTGATGACCTGCCAACCCACAACGACAAGGTAGAGAGGCCATAGCGCGACGAGGTCCTGCGCGAGGGGGAAAGTCTTGGTGGTACGCGCAAGCTCGACGGTATAGGTGAGCGTTGTCAGGTCCCAGTCGCGCGCGGGCGTCAGCGTCATGCCGTGAACGGTGGCGCCGGGGATCCATCCTGCGGTAAACGCGCCGTCGGGCAGCGTCTGGTTGTATCCATAGACAAGGATCGCCGCCACAATCACTACTAGCAGCAGGTCGAGCCAAACGTAGCTCATCAGGCGGCGCCACATATAGCTCCAGTTGATGGCGCGGGCGATGGAGGTGACGCGCTTGGCCTCGGCGTTACGCGCGGCAGACATAGCCCACCCCGCGCACGGTCTGGATGATGCGGGCGCCGCCGGCGTCCTCGATCTTGGCGCGTAGATGCGCGATGTGCACGTCGACGTTGTTGGTGTCGCCCACGTATTCGTAGCCCAGCGCTTCGTGCGCGATGCGCTCGCGCGTGAGCACGGTGCCGGCGTGCGCCATAAGCAGGGCGAGAACGTCGAACTCGCGGGCCGTGAGCGCGATGGGCGAGCCGCCGACCGTGACTTCGCGGCGGTCGGGGTCGAGCGCAACCGAGCCCACGGCGAGCGTGGCGGGGGAGAGCGAGGCGGAAACCTGGGTCGAGTCACTGACCGGGGGCATCGCAGTGGCGCCGACACCCGTGCCGCCTGCCGCGCCCGTCCCGATGCCGCCAACGCCTGAAGCCGCCCGCACGGCCTCCGAGCGCTTCAACGCCACGCGGATCCGTGCGAACAGCTCCTCAATCGCAAACGGCTTGGTCAGGTAATCGTCGGCGCCGGCATCGAGCCCGGCCACCTTGTCCATCACGGCATCGCGCGCGGTGACCATTATCACCGGCACATCCTTGTGCTTGCGGACGCGCCGCAGGACCTCCATGCCGTTGAGCTGCGGCAACAGCACATCGAGCAGAATAAGATCGTAGTTGCGCTCCAGCGCCAGGTCCACGGCGGTGCGGCCATCGGCGGCGTGCTCCACCTGGTAGCCCTCGTGCTCCAGCTCGAGCTTCACAAAGCGGGCGATTTTCTCCTCGTCCTCTACGATCAGGATCCGTGCCATGCGTGCCCCCGTTTGCGATTACTTGTCGTCGTTCAGATTTTGCTTGATGTCGTCCGCGGCATCGGCGGCGTGATTCATAAGGTTGTTGATGCTGCCGGGCACGTCGCCGTCGCTGTCGATGCGGTAGCGCATGCCAAAGAACAGGCCAATCAGCATTAGCCAAATCGTAGCGCCCCAGGCAAACAGGGCGATGATGGGGATCAGGATGGGGATGTTGAGGATGATCGCATCGCGGCGCGTGGCGATAAACTTGGTGTCCAGGCTCAGGCGGAAGAGCTTTTTGAGGTACTCCCATACGCTGTCCATCTTCTTGGAGAAGTCGGTCTTTTCGCTCGACTTTTCGTAGGCGGCCTGCGCGGCGATCATCTCGGCCGAGGGCTCATCGACCGGCTCAGACTCGGTGGCGGCATGCGCTGATGTGGTCTGGGTCTTGCCCTGCGACTCGAGCCAAATGATGGCGTCCAAAACGTTGCCGTCGGCGGCGTCGAGCGCCGCCTTGGCATCGGTGTAGCTCACGTTGCACTTGGTGCGGATGGTTTCAACTTTTTCGAGGTCGTCCATGACCTGTCCTTTCGTTCGATGGGCGCGACGCCGGGCGATCTGCCCGGGCGCGAGCGTTGCGTTCGGCGGCCTGCGTGGCGCCGCCCCGCCCTTGGTCGAACTCTATAGTGCAGGTTATAGATTAAGCGATTCTTGAGCCAAGATTAATGTTGGATGAGTTTTTGGGTAGCGGTGGGAAAAGTATTAGGCCTCGATAGCGGGGGATGTGGTGCCGGTGCAAAACGGCGTCAAAGGTTGGTCGAGCAGGCGGTTTCTCCATTGATGTCCGCACGGCATGTGACACTTACCCTGCCGCCCCGCTCTGCCGCGGCGGCATGCGTCTGAACAACGACCCTCAAAGGAGTTCGATATTGATGAGTGACAACACCAAGCATCTCGCAAAGAAGTGCGTCAAGGACGCGTGGCCGTGCCTCGCGTTGTGCCTTGCCGGCACAACGGTTGCGCTGCTGGCTGTTCTGGGGCCGTTCGACGTGCTCCGAAGTGCCGTCTCTCTGCACGTTTGCATGGCCCTTGCCGGCGCCATGATGACCGGCGGCGTGCTCGATCTGGTTTTTTGGGTGCTTGACCCGTTTGGATGGAAGAACGAGGGGTAAGCCCTAAGGGCTGGAACGGTTGGCTTAGTGATCGTGCAGAATGCGGGCTAGCGACTTACGGGGAAGTGGTGATCCGATGACGGTCTATGTGACGGGCGATATTCACGGCGGCGTCGACATGCAAAAGCTGCGCGACTGGGACCTTGGGGATAGTCTGACGAGCGACGACTATCTGATTATCGCCGGCGACTTTGGCTTTCCGTGGGATTTCTCTGCCGAAGAATGTGCCGACATCGCTTGGCTGGAATCGCGTCCCTATACCGTGCTGTTTGTCGACGGCAACCACGAGCGTTTCGATCACTGGGCGGAGCGCCCCATGGAGTTGTGGCACGGTGGGCTGACGCAGCGCCTGTCGGACACCTCTCCCATACGGCGCCTGACGCGCGGCGAGGTTTTTGAGCTCGACGGCTCAACGGTCTTTACCATGGGCGGCGCCACGAGCGTGGACAAGGAATACCGCATTCCGTATTCCAGCTGGTGGCCGCAGGAGCTGCCGGACGAGCGCAACTTTGAGGAGGCGCGGGCAAAGCTCGACAGCGTGGGCTGGACGGTCGACTACGTGATCACTCACACCTGCTCTACGCGCATGCTTTCGTCCACGCTTTATCCAGCGTCCGGCTGGAATTGCCCCTCCGTTGATCGGCTTACGGCATTTTTCGATGAGCTGGAAGACCGCTTGGACTACAAGCGCTGGTACTACGGGCATTTTCATCGGGATACCAACCCGGCCGAGCGTCACACCGTGCTCTACGACTGCATCGTTCGCTTGGGCGACGAACTCCAGCCCTGGGATGTTGCGTAGAGGCGGGGTGGCTGGCTACTCGACCGTTACAGTGATGTTCTCCCGATGCGCGCGGATGACGTCCCAGCTAAAGTGCTCGACCAGCTGCTCGGCGGTACGCGGCGTGGTGTCCGGCGCGACGCCTGTTTGCCCGGCGAGCCATCCCAACAGTGCCTCGGGTGTGCCAAAGCGGGTGCGGAGCTCGCCCAGGTCCAGATCGCGATCGCGCTTGGAAAGGCGGCGGCCGTCCGGTGACATGAGCAGCGGAATGTGCGCGTAGTGCGGCGTGGGCAGTCCCAGCAGATGTTGCAGATAGATCTGGCGCGGCGTGGAACCAAGCAGGTCGCATCCGCGTACGATCTCGGTGACGCCCATGGCAGCGTCGTCGACCACCACGGCCAGCTGATAGGCAAACACGCCGTCGCTGCGGCGCACCAAAAAGTCACCGCACTCGGTGGCGAGTGCTTCGCATTGGGCTCTGTACGTGCGGTCCACGAATTCGATCACGTCGCTGGCGAGGTCGTCGACGGTGGGCACGCGCAGGCGCGTGGCCGGAGCACGCAGGGCACTGCGGCGGGTGATTTCATCAGCAGAAAGACCTCTGCAGGCGCCGCGGTAGATGGGCGTGCCGTCGCTGGCGTGCGGCGCGCTCGCGGCGTGGAGTTCGGCACGCGTGCAAAAACAGGGATAGGTGAGGCCGGCGTCTTGCAGCTGGCGCAGGGCGTCCTCGTACAGATCCAGGCGATCGTGCTGGTAGTAGGGGCCTTCGTCCCACTCGAGCCCCAGCCAGGTCAGATCGTCAATCAGTTGAGCGGCAAGTTCCGGGCGCTTGCAGCGATCGTCCAGGTCCTCGATACGCAACACGATGCTGCCGCCCTGGCTGCGGGCCGAAAGCCATGCGCACAGGCAGCTGAACACGTTGCCCAAGTGCATGCGGCCCGAGGGCGACGGGGCAAAGCGGCCCACGACGGGGGTGGGCACTGCCGGTGCTGGTGCGTCCGCGGCGGGCGTTGCTATGTTGCGTGTTTTGATATCCATGCGGATGAGTATAGCGCGGGGCTTGGCAGGGAAGGCGTTGCCGCGCTCACAAGTTGGCGGCGGTGCGCATTGCGCACGGTGGGTTTGCGGCTCAAGGTCTCGATCGCTGCGTACCGACTTAGCCTCACAAACGACAGAAACCCCGGCAGCTCTTCGCAACTGCCGGGGTTTCCGCGGAAAAGGGGGACATGATCCTCGAGCGAACGGCAAAGGGGCAAACCGTTTTCGCTCAACTGCTTTATGCCCCTCGGCTGGCGGCTCAATCAGCGCATGCCGCGCCCACACAAAGCCGCTACACCTGTGACGGAGCTGTGGAGTGGTATCTATTGCTGGCGCAGGCCATGCCAAGGGTGTCCCTAATGACTAGTCATTTAAGAACGTCCCCAATGACTAGCTGCCGGGGTGCGGGGTGACTTTCATCCC
>CAVEDI010000079.1:0-5467 GCA_963614405.1 Oscillospiraceae bacterium
GCCGACCTCGAGGCCATGGGCTGTGGTCGTCGCAAGGTCGAGTTCCGTCTGCGCGACTGGCTCATCAGCCGCCAGCGCTATTGGGGCAACCCCATCCCGGCCATCCACTGCGAGCACTGCGGCATCGTGCCCGTGCCCGAGGATCAGCTGCCGGTGACGCTGCCCGAGAACCTGGACCTGGGCGCTGGCGAAACCCTTGCCGAGTGCAAGGAGTTCTACGAGACCACCTGCCCGGTCTGCGGTCGCCCGGCCAAGCGCGAGACCGATACCATGGACACCTTCACCTGCTCCAGCTGGTATTACCTGCGCTATACCGATCCGCACAACACCGAGCTGCCCTTCTCCCGTGAGGCTGCCGACCGTTGGATGCCCGTCGATAACTACATCGGCGGCATCGAGCACGCTATTTTGCACCTGCTCTACAGCCGCTTCTTTACCAAGGCACTGCGCGACCTGGGCCTGCTGAGCGTGGACGAGCCCTTCACCAACCTGCTGTGCCAGGGCATGGTCAAGGACGAGAACGGCGACACCATGTCCAAGTCCAAGGGCAATGTCGTGCCCCCGAGCTCGGTCATCGAGCCCTACGGTGCCGACACCATGCGTTTGGCGATCCTGTTTATCGCCCCGCCCGAGAAGGACTTCGACTGGGATCCCAAGGCCGTCGAGGGCGCCAACCGCTTTATCAAGCGCGCCTGGCGTATCGTTTGGCAGCTCGTCCAGTCCGGTGACGCCAACGTGGCCTTCGACAAGTCCGCGCTCGACGAGGTTGCGATGAAGCTCTATCGCGAGCGTCACCGCACCATCGCCAAGTGCACTGAGGACTTCGACCGCGGCCAGTTCAACACCGCGATCTCGGCCGTCATGGAGCTCGTCAACGCGGCGAGCGCCTACCTCAACGCCACCGAGGGTACCGCCCGCGACAAGGCGCTGTGCTACGGCGTGGCCAAGGACATCGTGAGCGTCCTTGCCCCCATCTGCCCGTTCTGGGCCGACGAGCTGTGGCACGAGGCGCTCGGCTGCGAGGGCAACGCCTACACCGCCGCCTGGCCCGATTTCGACCTGGCCGAGTCCGTTGAGGACACGGTGCAGATCGTGGTCCAGGTGCTCGGCAAGGTCCGCGGCCGCGTCGACGTTGCCCGCGATGCCTCCAATGAGGATATGCAGGCTGCCGCCGAGGCCGCCGTCGCCAAGTGGCTCGACGGCAAGACGGTCGTCAAGGCCATCTGCGTGCCCGGCAAGCTGGTCAACCTGGTGGTCAAGTAAACGCCACGTGCATTGTTGACGTGCTAAAGACGAGGGGCGATCCGATTGGGTCGTTCCTCGTTTTGCGTTATATGCCCTGCTTGACTTGTGCCGAGCGTCATCCTCTACGGAATGTGCACCAGGTCCCTAAAGTAGACGTTGCCGCTTTGCTCCTCAAACATCCAGATGTTGAGGTAGATGTCGTTGAGGTCGTTGTTCACGTCAAAGTCCGGATCGTCGAAGGTGCCTACAAAGGTGAGCATCGCGGTCGTTTCTTCGCCTGCGGCGACGGGCTGGCGCATGTGCACGTCGCGGACGACACCGTTGACGTAGGCATAAGCATCGACATCGCCAAACATCATGTCGACATCGGTGTTGTTTGTCACCGCAAAGACCAACACGGCGTCACCGTAGCCATCCGTGTCCTTGCCCACGCAGGCAACATGGACGTTCTCGTCTGCCTCAAGGTCGATGGGGAACAGTTCTTGAGGGTCGGGACCTAAACCCTGGGGATCGACTATATCTTCGTCTATTTTGTCGAAACGCTCCGAAGGCGTCGTTTTCTCGATGGCTTTGGTGCTGCCGAGGTCCGGCTCGCATTGTCCGGTTTTACCATCGATGTTGTTGCAGCCCGCCAGAGCGAACGAGCAGACAGCGACGACGAGCGCGGTCGCGCAGAGGGTGCCTAGGCGTTTCATGGTGCCTCCTTGCCGTAGAGGATCTGGAAGGTTGTGCGGTCGATGCGTGCGGCAGGCTTTCTCGCTACAGAATGCCTCTTAGCTCTAGTCTGGCCGATGTGTGCCCAGGGATGGAATGCCCATAGGGCCCGATTCGGTCGGCGCGCTGGGACGCATGGCCCGTTTTGGGGCTTTTGGGGAGCACCGCACAGGCGTCCTCGCCTAATTGTCCTATTCTTGTGGAGAAGCTGTGCGCACGCTGACCTGCAGATTCGTACTGTGCTTGCACGTTTCCGCAGCTATTGGTATAGTTTGCTTGCAAATGAAGTTGTAATTGAAAGAAGTGGGGTTTCGGCCCCGCTTCTTTTTTGTATGGATGGAGGTGCCGCAATGGTCAAGACCAAGACCGAGCAGGCGATCATCGACGCGCTCGAGGCCGTCGCTCCCCAGCACGATGTCGACATCGTCGACGTCGAGCTCGTGGGTGCCACCAAGGCCCCCTGCGTGCGCGTGCGTATCGAGGGTGCCGAGGGTCAGAGCCTGTCGCTCAACGACGTCACGGCCAACACCAAATGGGTCGGCGATGTGATTGAGGAGCTCGACCCCATCTCTTCGAGTTATACGCTCGAGGTGTCGAGCCCGGGCATGGCGCGCCCGCTACGCCGCCCGTGCGACTTTGCCCGCTTTGTGGGCGAGAACTGCGAGCTCACCTCCACCGCCACCGAGGGTCGTCGCAAGTACGCCGGCAAGATTGCCGCCGCCACCGAGACGAACGTGACCCTTGAGCTCGAGGGCGGCGAGTCCGTTACCCTCGATTTCTCTGATGTTAAAAAGTGCAAGTTGAAGCCCACCTACGACTTCAAGCCCGCGAAGGAAGGAAAGTAAGATGGCAGCATCCGACATGATGTCCGCCCTGATGGAGCTTTGCCAGGAGAAGCACATCGACCAGCTCTACCTGATCGACCGCCTGGAGCAGTCGCTCGCCAAGAGCTATGCCGAGATCCTGCATCTTGAGTGGGGCGCCAAGGTGACCATCGACCGCACCACCGGCAAGATCTACGTCTACCGCCTGGAGCCGATCGACGATTCCATGGACGAGGAGGGCAACTTCACCGAGTTCGAGGAGATCGACGTCACCCCCAAGAACACGAGCCGCATCGCCGCCCAGCACGCCAAGGCCGAGATCAACGCCATCGTGCGCAACTCCGCCCGCGAGCAGATCTACGAGGAGTTCTCCGGCCGCATCGGTGACCTCATCAGCGGTACCGTGCTGCAGTCCACGCCCGACTTCACGATCGTCAAGATTCGCGAGGGCGTCGAGGCCGAGCTTCCGCACTTCGACCAGCGCCGTTACGAGAACGAGCGCAACGAGCGTCCGATGGGCGAGCGCTACCTGCACAACCAGCACATCAAGGCCGTGATCATCGACGTTCGCGACCCCAACTCCAACCTGCAGCCGGTTCGTGGCGAGCACAGCCGTCCGCCGATTGTCATCTCCCGTACCCACCCCGAGCTCATGCGTCGTCTGTTTGAGCAGGAGGTGCCCGAGATCTATGAGGGCACCGTCCAGATCAAGTCGATCGCCCGCGAGCCCGGCCAGCGCTCCAAGGTCGCCGTTCACTCGCTCGACGACCGTTTGGATCCCGTGGGCGCCTGCGTCGGCCCCAAGGGCAGCCGTGTCCGCGCTGTCGTGGGCGAGCTCCGTGGCGAGCGCGTCGACGTCATCCTGTGGGATGCCGATCCTGCCGTCTACGTCGCCAACGCCCTGTCGCCCGCTAAGGTCACCCGCGTCCTCATCGACGAGGAGAAGGCCTACGCCGGCGTCATCGTGCCCGACGACCAGTTGTCCCTCGCCATCGGCAAGGAGGGCCAGAACGCCCGCCTCGCCGCGCGCCTGACCGGCTGGCACATCGACATCAAGTCCGAGACGCTTGCCGCCGACATCCTCAAGAACGTTCCCGTTCACGAGGAGCCCGCCGCCGACCTGATCGGTGACGAGGAGGACGAGGACGTCCGCCGCTGCGAGTACGTGTCCGAGGACGGCATCCAGTGCCGCAACCAGGCTCGTCCCGGCTCCCGATTCTGCGGTGTCCACGACACCGACGCCTTCGATGATGCGGAGGACCTGATCTAGCGCGCGGTTGCGCCGGGCGGGTCCCGGCGCGTCTCCCACGCTCGTTCAGTCTCTAGGCACCCAAGGTGCCAGAAAGGGTAGGTGAAGTCATATGGCAAAAGTCCGTGTGTCCACCCTGGCCAAAGAGTTCGGCATGACCTCCAAGGAACTGATGGGTCATCTCGCCGATATGAAGATTCCCGCTAAGTCCGCTTCCTCCACCTTGGAGGACGCTTATGTCGCCATGGTCCGCAAGCAGCTCGCCTCGGTGATCGAGGCCCGCGCCCAGGAAGTCGAGGCCGCCAAGCAGGCCGAGGAGCAGGCAGCTGCCGCCGAGGAGGCCGCTCGCGCCGCCGAGGCCGAGCGCGAGCGCATCGCCGCCGAGAAGGCCCGCGAGGAGGAGCGTCGCCAGTTTGCTGCAGCCCAGGCTGCCGAGGAGGCTGCCCGCGCCGAGGCCGAGGCCAAGAAGAAGGCCGAGCAGGAGCGCCTTGCCCGCGAGAAGGAGGAGGCTGCCCGCGAGGCCCAGCGCCGCGCCGTTCCCGCTTCCGACTCCGGTTCGCGTTTCCGTTCGCTGCTCGACCAGATCGCCGCACAGGAGACCGTGCTCAAGGAGAAGAAGGACGCCGAGGACAAGGCCAAGGCCGAGCGCGCCGCCGAGCGCGGTAACCGTTGTGGCGGCAACAACGACCGCCGCGGTGGCCGTCGTAACGATCGCAACGCTTCCGACAACAACTCCGAGCGCAACGCCTCCGAGAGCCGTCCGCACAGCCATCGCACCAACGCCAGCAACAACGTCGCTGCCGGCATGGACTTCCCCAACCCCGACAAGCAGGGCAAGGGCAAGAAGCGCAAGGGCGGTCACAACAACGAAGAGGACCACTACAGCCGCATGGCTCGCGAGGCCGAGGAGTACAGCCGCGAGAAGGTGCTCGAGGAGGCTCGTGCCGCCGTCGAGGAGGCCTCTCGCGAGTCCACCGGTCGCCGCAAGAAGCGCAAGGAGAAGCGCGAGCGCGAGGCTGCCAAGGCTCAGGAGGAGCGCAAGATAGAGGAGGCGCTGGCCCAGGGCGTGAACCCCGAGGACCTCGACGCCATCAAGGTCTCCCAGGGCGTTACCGTTCAGGAGCTTGCCGAGGCGCTCGACGTTCCGGCCAACGACATCATCAAGCGCCTGTTCCTGCTGGGTACTCCGCTCACGATGACGCAGTCCATGTCCGACGACCTTGTCGAGCTCGTTGCCGACGACCTGGGCCGTCAGATCAAGATCATCACCCCCGAGGAGGAGAACACCTTCTCGTTCTACGACGATCCCGCCGACCTCAAGCCGCGCGCCCCGGTCGTCACCGTCATGGGCCACGTCGACCATGGCAAGACGTCGCTGCTCGACGCCATCCGTCACACCGGCGTTGCTGCCGGCGAGGCGGGCGGCATCACGCAG
>CAVEDI010000080.1:0-5275 GCA_963614405.1 Oscillospiraceae bacterium
CTGCCTGGGTGCCCGTGATGGAAGCGTAGTGGCAAAGCGGCTCGATGACGGCGATCTCATAGAGGCGCTCCTGAGCCTCGGCCCACTTCTTGGCCGCGGCGTCGGTGTCCTTGGCGGTGCGGGTCTCGGCCACGAGCTTGAGCGCCTTCTCGTCGGACAGGCCATAGAAGGCCTTGGAGACCGAGAGGGACTGGGCCGGGATGGGCTTGTAGTTGGTGGAGGCCACAAAGAGGTCCCACTGCTCGGGCTTGCCGGAGCGGATGTCCATAAAGGTCGCAAACTCATAGCTGTCGACCTCGGCGGTGAAGCCGGCCTTCTCGAGCTGCTCCTGCAGCGCGACGGTGGCGTTGTACATATCCTTGTAATCGGGGGTGGTCAGCAGCTTGACCGTCTCACCGGCATAGGAAGTCTTGGCCAGAGCCTTCTTGGCGGCCTTGGCGTCGGCCTGGTTGAAGTACTTCTTGCCCGCGTCGGTCGCCCACTGAGTGTTCTCGGGGTTGCCAAGGTTGGGATCGATGTTGAAGAGTTCCTTCTCGCCATAGGCGGCAAGAGCGGCCGCCTCGCAGTCGATAGCCATGAGGGCACACTTGCGGATCTCCTCGTCGGCGAAGATGCCCTCGTTCATGTTGAGGAAGGCGGTCAGAACGCCGGCGTTATGGGTGTAGAGCTTGACGTCGTCGTTGCCGTCGAAGTCGTGGTAGTTCTCGGTGGGGATCTCGCCAGCGATATCGTACTCGCCGGTCTCAAACCCGCTCACGCGCGTGGAGGCCTCGGTCACGAACTGATAGTAGATGTCCTTGGTGGGCGCGGAGACCTTGCCGGTGTAGCCCGAAGCCTTGCCGTGGGCGGCGACATAGTCCTCGTAGCGGGTGAGATGGACGTACTGGTCCTGCTTCCACTCCGCAAACTTGTAGGCACCGGTACCCACGTACTCGGTCACGCCGGTATCGCCCGCGGCCTCGATGACCTCGGAGGGGAAGATGCCCGGATACTGGGAGTGGTTGCCCAGGATGATCAGAAAGTCGATGGCGGGCTCGGTCAGTGTGCAGGTGACCTCGTGGTCGCCCGAGGCGGCGAAGGTGGCGCCGGGCAGCAGGCTCGCGGCGCGGTCGTTGACGGTGAGCCAACGGTTCATCGAGGCCACGACGTCCTCGGAGCCAAGCTCCTTGCCGTTGTGGAAGGTGACGCCCTCGCGCAGCTTGATGGTGTAGGTCAGGCCGTCGTCGGAGACCTCATAGCCCTTGGCCAGCACGGGCTGGGGCTCGTAGTCGCTATCGAGGCCAAAGAGCGGCTCGACGACGTTGCAGATGATGTCCATGGTCACAAGCGACGACGTGGTGTGCGGATCGAGGCCGTCCGGGCTCGCCGGGAGCGCGATCTGCAGCTCGTCGCGATACTCCACATCCTGGCCGGAGGCAGCGGCGCTACCGCTCTCGGCACCCGAACCGCCGCAGCCGGCGAGACCGAGGCCCGCCATGGCGCACAGGGCAGCGGAGCCGGTCAGAAAACCGCGACGGGAAACGCCCGCCTTGAAAAGGTCGTTGTTCATTGAGTTCCTTTCGTGACTGAACAAACGGACAGAATCTGCCGGGACGGCGGAAATCCCCGCCCCGGCAGCTATGCGAAGCCGGCCGGCGCCCTGCGTTGCATCCGGACACCGGCCGGCATGGCAACAGAGAAATCCCTATCGCGCGGATAGGAACACCCGGCGGCACAGCTTAGCGCAGGTGCGGCTAAATCGTCTCGAGGAAGGCCTCGATGCGGGTCTGGAGCTGACCGGCGTCCTCGCCGGCGTAGTCGGTCGTGATGTGCATAAACGGAATGCCGGCCTCCTCGGCGGCCTTCTCCACGGCAAACGACTCCATCTCGTAGAGTGTGCAGAACTGCAGGGCCACGTCGACGATGCCGTCGGCATGCAGGTCCTTGGCCATCTGGACAATGTCCTTCATACGCTGGTCATTGGGCGTAAAGACAGCGCAGTTGATCTTAAAGTAGCGCTCGGCGATGGCGTCGAGCATCTCGTCGACCGTCTCGCCGGACTCTTCGACCAGATCCTTGTAGTAGCGCGAGCCCGTGCAGGACTCCTCGCCCACCACGACGCCGCCGGCCTTCTCGATGAGGTTGAATAGCTTCCAGTTGGGCACGGCCATGGGCGTGCCGGTGTACAGGATGCGCTTGGTCCCCTTGGGCGCCACGCCCTCGCCGGCCTCGACACGCTGCTCGCACTCAGCCGCCATATCGTTGATGGCTCCGGTCAGACGCGGCGTGTCATCCATAAAGGCGGCCTGAACGGTCAGAAGGCTGTCTAGACCGCTGATGGGCGCTGGGTCGGCAGCGCGCGTGGCAGCGAGGCGCTGCAGGGCGCGACGCTTCTCATTGACGGCGTGGATGGCGGCCTTCAGACGCTCGGGCGTAATCTTGACGCCACACTCTTCCTCGATCTTGGCGGCGAGCTTCTTGACCTCGGCCTTCCAGGTCACGAGCGTCGACTCGTCGTGTACGTTGGGAATATCCATGACGTACATGTTCTTTTGCGTGGCAAAGAACTCGTAGGCTTTCTTCTTGCCGTCGCAGGTGTTCTCGCCCACCACCAGATCACTCGACTCAATGTAGGGGCAGACCTCGCCCAGCTTAAAGCCGGCAAAGCTCTTGATAAGCGGACAGGTGTTGCGCGGCAGATGCTCCTCGACCTTATCGGTTGCCCAGTCGGCACCCGAGCACAGGCCCACGGGAATACCGTCACAGGCAAGCACGATCTCCTCGGGCACGTACACGCAGAACGAACCGACGATCTTGGTTGCCTCGCCGGCCTCCTTCTTGTCGAGCATCTCCTTAATACGGCCGCTGTGGATGTTGGTGGCCACAAAGTCCAGGTAGGACGTGGACTTGGGGCGATTGTTCTGCGTCAAGAACATATCGCCGTACATCTGGCCCACGGCGCCCAGCAGCATGTCGTGGTCGGCAAGATTCATGCCGAGGCTCTCCCACATCGGATGGAAATCGAATTCTTCAGCCATGACGGTTCCCCTCTCGAACCAAAAACGGATAACGGCGTTATCGATGCACGACGGACGGCGATTGCCCGGTCGTGCTCAAACCCGGAATTTTAGGGAACCTGCCTTGCGGACGGTTATTTAGTTGTGCGTCGTCTCTCCCGGAGCCGTGAACATACCTGCTCATATGCGGCTCCGAGCCATATACAGGGCACGCGCGGCAACGCGGCGAATGTATGTCGTCTGCGGCATGTGCGCACCCTCCTTTACAAGATAAGGTCAACTATATCAACGGTTGTCGTCCAGACGAACACCGCCGACATTCGTACGACAGCGTCGTGTGCCGTCGTTTAATAAATAATTATCTTTATCGATAAGAGTTTGTCATCCCCCATTCGGCGAACGGCAGGACAAAGCCGCCGGGGCTTATATCCCCGACGGCATTACCCGGCGCTACCGACAAACCAAATGAATCTTATTCGCATCGAAGTGCATGCGCAGCGTCTCGCCTGCTTGCGGCAGCTCGTCGACAGACACGCCCACCTTGTTAACCTTCCACTGCAGACGCGTGGGCGCATCGGCGCGCGGCACGTCCAGCAATACCAGCCGCTCAAAGCGCGAATCGCTCACGCGGGCCACGTGCAGATCGTAGCTGTTGCGGCCCCGCTCAGCGCGATTGTCAACATGGAAGTAGCTTGCGCGAATACCCAGGTACGCCACGTCATCGGGAACGTCGCGACCCACGTTAAAGGTCATGCCCCAGTCGAGGGCCTCCACTTCTTCATCGCCGACCTTGCGCGCCCGGCTTGTGTTCTTGCAGCCCGTCAGGCGCAACGCCGCCAGCGTCTGCGGACGGCGGACCACGTCCTCGACGGAGCCGATCTCCTCCATATGTCCGTTATGCATCACGCAAATGCGCTTGCACAGGCGGCATGCCTCGTCAATATCGTGGCTCACGTAGAGGACGGTGCGGTTGCACACATCGAACAGGTCGAGCATGTTTTGCTCGAGCGCGCTCTTAAGATACGCATCGAGTGCGCTCATGGGCTCGTCGAACATAAAGATGCCCGGGTGTGCCGCCACCATGCGGGCAAGCGCCACACGTTGCTGCTGACCGCCCGAGAGTCGCGCGGGATAGCGGTCGGCAAAATCGGCTAGACCGAAAATGCTCAGATAACGCTCGGCGAGTTTTTTACGCGCGGCGGCGTCACCCGCGTCCTTTACACCGGCGCATACGTTATCGGCCACCGTCATGTTGGGAAACAGCTGATAGTTTTGGAACAACAGGGCGCATTTTCGCTCCTGGGGCGACAGGTCGATGCCCGCCGCCGAGTCAAAAAAGGTCACGCCGTTGACAACGATCTTGCCCTCGTCGGGCGTCTCCACACCGGCAATGCAGCGCAGTGTGCAGCTCTTGCCGCAACCCGAGGCACCGAGCAGCGCCACACGCTCCTCGCCGGCCTCAAGCTGCATGTCGAGCATAAACCCGGGATAGTGCTTTTTGATATCCAAAACGAGTGACATGACCTATCGACCTCCCTGCGGCGCCGCATCATCGCGCATAAGCTCAGCCAGCGCCTCGAGATCGATACGCAGTGCATCGCCGCCGACTGGGTCGAGCGAATCGGTCTGGCCGCCCAGCTGCTTGGCCTGTTTGCGCTCCGCACGGGAAAGGCCCCGCTCGCGATACTTTTGCGAATGAGCGGTGTACATATTGATGAACAGGATGACCAGGAAACTGAACACGATTACGACGATGACCCAAAAGAGCGCCACCGACGTGTTGCCGCCCATCCACTCAAAGTAGATGGCGATGGGGATGGTCTGAGTAATGCCGGCGTAGTTGCCCGCAAAGAACAGGGTGCAACCAAACTCGCCCATGGCACGCGCGAAGGCGAGCACCGTGCCGGCGGCAATCGAGGGCCAGCCAAGCGGCATCATAAGCTTAGTAAAGATGCGACGCTCGGACCATCCCAGGGTTCGCGCGGCATCGAGCATCTGCGTGTCGAGGCTCTCGAAGGCTCCGAGTGCCGTACGATAGACGAGCGGGAACGACACCACCACGGCAGAGATCACCGCCGCGGGCCACGTAAAGACGATCGAGACGCCATGCGCGATCAGCCACCGACCGACCCTGGTCGAGCGGCCAAACAGCATGAGGAGCAGAAAGCCGCAGACCGTGGGCGGCAGCACCATCGGGATGGTAAAGACCGAGTCGAACAGGCCCTTGATGCGACTCGAGGTACCCATAGTCTTCCACGCGGCGACTAGGCCCAGCGCAA
>CAVEDI010000081.1:0-3740 GCA_963614405.1 Oscillospiraceae bacterium
CGCTGCTACCACGTGCTTCTGGAAGGACCACGTCATCCAGATCATCGACACCCCGGGCCACGTTGACTTCACCGCCGAGGTCGAGCGCTGCCTGCGCGTCCTCGATGGCGCTGTCGCCGTCTTCGACGCCGTTGCCGGCGTTCAGCCCCAGTCTGAGACCGTTTGGCGTCAGGCTTCCACCTTCAACGTCCCCCGCATCGCCTTCATCAACAAGTATGACCGCGTGGGCGCTGACTTCTTCAACGCTATCGAGACCATGAAGGATCGTCTCGACGCTAACGCCGTGGCCGCTCAGGTCCCGATGGGCGCCGAGGACAACTTCTGGGGCGTCATCGACCTGGTCACCATGACTGCATGGGACTTCAAGGCCGACGAGAAGGGTATGACCTACCCCGAGCCGATGGACGAGATCCCGGCTGAGTTTGCCGACATCGCTGCCACCAAGCGCGAGGAGCTCCTTGACGCTGCTGCCAGCTTTGACGACGAGCTCATGGAGAAGATCCTCATGGAGGAGGACTTCACCGTCGAGGAGCTCAAGGCTGCTCTGCGTAAGGGTGTTCTGGCCAACGAGCTCAACCTCGTCTTCGTGGGCTCCGCCTACAAGAACAAGGGCGTCCAGGAGCTGCTCGACGCTGTCGTCGACTACCTGCCGAGCCCGCTCGACGTCGAGGCCGTCACCGGTACCGATCCGGACACCGGCGAGGAGATCCAGCGTCATCCTTCCTTCGACGAGCCCTTCTCCGGCCTGGTCTTCAAGATCATGACCGACCCGTTCGTCGGTAAGCTCACCTACGTCCGCGTCTACTCCGGCCGTGCCGAGTCCGGCTCCTACGTGGTCAACGCTTCCAACGGTCAGCGCGAGCGCCTCGGCCGCATCCTCGAGATGAACGCCGCAGAGCGTATCGACCGTGACGACGCTGCCGCCGGCGACATCGTCGCTTGCGTCGGCTTCAAGAACTCCACCACCGGTGACACCCTGTGCGCCGAGGGCAAGGAGATCGTCCTCGAGAAGATCGAGTTCGCTAAGCCCGTTATCGACGTTGCCATCGAGCCCAAGACCAAGGCCGAGCAGGACAAGATGTCCCTTGCTCTGACCAAGCTCGCCGAGGAGGACCCGACCTTCCAGGTGTCCACCAACCACGAGACCGGTCAGACCATCATCGCCGGCATGGGCGAGCTGCATCTCGAGATCATCGTCGACCGTCTGCTCCGCGAGTTCAAGGTTGACGCTAACGTCGGTAAGCCCCAGGTTGCCTACCGCGAGACCGCTGGTCACGACGTCGAGAAGGCTGAGGGCAAGTTCGTCCGTCAGTCCGGCGGTCGCGGTCAGTACGGCCACGCCGTCATCAAGCTCGAGAAGATGGAGGAGGGCTTCGGCTACGAGTTCGTCAACGCTATCGTCGGCGGCGTCGTGCCCAAGGAGTACATCCCGTCCATCGACAAGGGCATCCAGGAGGCCCTGAACACCGGTGTTATCGCCGGCTTCCCGGTCCTCGACGTTAAGGTCACCCTGTTCGACGGTTCTTACCACGAGGTCGACTCCTCCGAGGCCGCCTTCAAGATCGCCGGTTCTATGGCTATCAAGGACGCCCTCAAGAAGTCCGATCCGCAGCTGCTCGAGCCGATCATGGCTGTCGAGGTCGAGACCCCCGAGCAGTACATGGGCGACGTTATGGGCAACCTCTCCGGTCGCCGCGGCAAGATCGAGGGCATGGAGGATCGCAAGAACAGCAAGCTCATCCGTGCCAAGGTGCCGCTGGGCGAGATGTTCGGTTACGCTACCGACCTTCGCTCCCAGACCCAGGGCCGTGCATCCTACACGATGCAGTTCGACTCTTATGAGCCCGCGCCCAAGTCCATCGTGGACGAGGTCATGAGCAAGAACGCCTAAGTTCGAGCTCCCTGTTACGTAATCCGCGAGAACATCTCTCGCACTCTTTGGAGGTTTAAGTTGGCTACCCAGAAGATCCGCATTCGCCTCAAGGGCTATGATCACGAGGTCGTCGATCAGTCCGCGAAGCTCATCGTCGAGACCGCTCAGAAGACCGGCGCTCGCGTTTCCGGTCCTGTCCCCCTGCCCACCGAGCGCAACCTGTACACGGTTATCCGCTCGCCGCACGTGAACAAGGACTCCCGTGAGCAGTTCGAGATGCGCACCCACAAGCGCCTCATCGACATCCTCGACCCCACCTCGGGCACTGTTGATTCGCTCATGCGTCTCGACCTCCCCGCTGGCGTCGACATCGACATCAAGCTCTAAGCGATATCGCTCATAGCTTACAGGGTCCCGCTGCCGTTACGGTAGCGGGACCCTTTTGTTTTGAGTTTAGATTTTGGGATAGTGAATTCGTCTGCCGAGCCGACGGCTGCGGCGTCCTATTCGCTCAGGGGGCGCAAGGACGCTTCTTCGAAGTGGAAGACGCACAAGCCGCTCTCGGTCTCAATGCTTGCGCGGCCGCAATCGTCGACCGTTCTAAATATGCCTCGCGCCTGCTCGTCTCCAGCGGGGGAGCGGGCGATAACGTGCTCCCCGATCCAATTGAGGTGAGCGACATATTCGCCGTGGACGGGCGCGAGCGGTCCGGTGTTTTCTTCCATGGCGTTGAGGCGTTCTGCCCAGGCATCTACAGCGTCTATAACGGCGTGATAGACCTCATCGAGGAGCATGTCGACGGCAGGAACGTTTTCGTTAAGGTCTGACAGGCCGATTGCCGGCAGACCGCCATCGGGAACCTCCGCGGGCACATAGTTCACGTTGACGCCGATGCCACAGACCGCAAAGGGGCTGCCTTCGTTATCGCGTGCGGCCTCGACCAGAATGCCGCCGAGTTTGCGTCCACGCGCGACCAGGTCGTTGGGCCATTTGAGGCCAATCTCGTTTGCAAGACCCTGCTTTTCGAGTGCTTCGAGCACCGCTAGGCCGCTGACGGCGGCAAGACCAGAGTACTTTGCGGGATTAACGCATGGACGCAGGACAATCGAAAGCAATAGGTTGCCGGCGGTTGAATCCCACTTGTGGCCGCGCCGGCCGCGTCCTGCCGTTTGCGCGCGGGCGGCAAGTCCTGTGCCGTGCGGCGCACCCTGTTTTCCTGCCTCGAGCAGGTCATCGTTGGTCGATCCGGTTACGTCGACAATCGTTAATTGGGCATCCATAGCGGCTGCTACCTCCTTATTGAATAAGTGAATGACGCAATGGTGTCGAGAGATAGACACAATGTGAAGCCTTTGTCGCATTTGGACAATTTAATGTTAACACGTCAACAAAGACTGAAATGCGTTATCCTCTCTTGGTCGATGTAAACACGTCAACAACTCAAAGGAGGTTAGTGATGGGTTTCACGATTCTTGGAACAGGCTCGGCGCTTCCTGAACGCAGTGTTTCCAATGACGAGCTGTCTGAGTTCCTCGATACCTCGGATGAGTGGATTTTTACCCGCACGGGTATCAAGAGCCGCCACGTCTGCGCCACCGAGTCACTTGACGACCTTGCCGTAGCGGCGAGCGAGCAGGCACTCCAGGTGTCCGGAATCGACGCGAGCCAGCTGGATCTGATCGTCTGCTCGACGACGACGGGTGACCACCTTGTTCCCGCTGAGGCGTGTGCCGTTGCTGAGCGACTAGGCGCGACGTGCCCTGCCTTCGATGTCTCGGCGGCTTGTGCCGGCTTCGTATTTGCGCTCGATGTCGCTGAGGGCTATATCGCCCGCGGTCGCGCCACCTGCGTGCTTGTCGTTGCTGCC
>CAVEDI010000082.1:0-2141 GCA_963614405.1 Oscillospiraceae bacterium
GAGCGACACGCTCCTCTATCGGCTGGTGTTTAACCTGGTCGAAAATGCCATCCGATACAGCCGCCCCGGCTCGACTGTCAACGTCTCCATCTGCGACAACGACAGCCACGTGTTCCTGCGAGTCGAGGACCAGGGCCCGGGAATACCCAAGCAGTACCGTGAGAGCATCTTCCAGCCGTTCTTTCGCCTGGATAAATCCCGCAGCAGGGCATACGGCGGCGCAGGACTCGGACTAGCGCTCGTTTGGGAGATTGCAGCGCTTCACGGTGGCACGGTAGAGGTTGAAACAAGTTCCGAGAACGGGACCACCATGCTCGCAAGCCTTCCAAAACGATCCGTAGCGTTAACCGAACAGTAAAACGAAAGGGGTCCCGAGCAACAGGAGTACAATTGCTGCTATTGTTGCCAGCTGTTGGGAGATGGAAGATGGACTGCGATGGCTACCCATGCGTTCCCATGCCGTTGATGTGCACCGCCTTTGTGCCGGGGCAGATTGACGCTGCGGTTGCAGGCATTTCCGACCCCGATTCGCGCGCCATTGCCACGGCAGAAGCGCTGTACTTTCGCGGACAGGCCGCCCTCGCTGCCAAGACGGCGCGCCCCTATCTTGACGCCACCGATCCCGCGCTGCGCTATTCCGCATGCTTTATCTGCGGATACGCCAGCCTGTCGCTCAACCGTATCGCCGACGCCCGCCGGTGCCTTGCTGGCATTCTCGATACGCCGGCTGACGAGGAGTCGCCCGCCGTCCACGCCACACATATCCTGTTCGCCTCGGCCGCGAGCGTCCTGCTGCACTTGCCTTCCCCGTATTCCGCCGAAGAGTTTTATCCGCTTGCGGCGCATCTGCCCGAAGGCCTGCGCCTGTTCGCCAGCTACGTGATGGCGCATGCCCTGTACCTGCGCGGCGAATATGGCCGCAGTCTGGGCATGGCGGAAAACGCCCTGATCATGAAACAGGGAAGTTATCCCATCTCGGAGCTGTTCCTGTACCTGTCAGCTTCCATGGCCTGTATGAGTCTCAAAGACGTCGACGCCGCAAAGGCACACTTCGGAGCCGCTTGGGACATTGCGCGTCCCGACGGCCTTATCGAGCTCATCGGCGAACACCACGGCCTTTTGCAGGGACTCATCGAGGCATGCCTAAAATCGCAATACCCTGACGATTTCGCACGCATCATCGAGATTACGTATCGATTCAGCTACGGCTGGCGGCGCATCCACAACCCCGATTCGGGCGAGGACGTGGCTGACGACCTGACGACCACAGAGTTCACCATGGCCATGCTCGCCTGCCGCGGATGGACCAACGCCGAAATCGCTCGTCATATGGGTGTGTCGCCAGGTACCGTTAAAAATCGACTGTCCAACGTGTATGCAAAGCTTGGCATCGGCACGCGCACTGAGCTGGTCGCGCATATGCTGCGTTAGCAGCCAGACTGCCTAGCGCGGCACGTGCGCCCCGGAGCCCCGGCGCTTCACTCGCTCAAATTGGACATTTTGGCCCTCGGACGGCACTACCGTGACAGGATGCCTTCTCGCAAAATTGGATTATTTCCACCGATACCTGCGGGATGGGAGCCAAAGATGCTTGATCGCCGTTCGTTACTTGTTGCCGGAGCATCCTCGCTGGCGAGCATTATGTTGCCGCGCGTGCCGGGAAGCGCAAATGCCTTCATATTGCCGTTCGCGCCCACCGAAGCCTATGCCGACGAAAAAGACCCCTTCAGGGTGCTCGTTCTCTCGCGCACCATGTTTGGTGTGGTCGTGGTCGACGTCGCCAACAAGAATACGCCCATCGCGGGTGCCCAGGTCACGCTCACATCGCGCTATGCCGCAGACAAGCAGCTCACCGCCACTACCGATGACGAGGGCACGGCCATCTTTGAGGTCGCCCCTCTTTCGGAAGGCTACGTGGACGAGGCAACGCTTCTCGACGCGTACGACTTTAACGGCGGCATTTCCATTAGCATGGCGGGCTACCGTGATGTTGAGATTCCCCTTGCGCGTATCCAGGGCGGCACCGCCATAACCGCGCCAACACGTCCGCTCTCCGATGGCGAGCCGTACTTTCGCCAGCTTACATTCGACGAATGGGACATCCAGTACGCCGACGCCACGTTTATGGCAATGCCAGCGGA
>CAVEDI010000083.1:0-6543 GCA_963614405.1 Oscillospiraceae bacterium
TCTCTTACGACGAGGCCCGTTACGAGAAGGCGCTCGGCCACAAGGTTGCTGAAGCCTAAATGGCGGCTCGCGTCTGCCTGGTCCACTATCACGAGGGTGGACTGAAGGGGAAGAACCGCGCACATTTTGAGCATATCCTCATGGACAACATCAAGGCGGCCTTGGCCGCCTTTTCCGTGAATGCCGTGTCTCGAATTTCCGGTTATATCCTCGTGACCTTTAACGAGCATCAGGCCGACGAGGCGGCGCGTGTCATTCGCACCGTTCCCGGCGTTGCTCGCGTGTCTTTGGCGTATCACACCAATCGCGACCCTCAGGAGTACTGTGCCGCCGCCGTGAAGGCGCTGCGCGAGTTTGGTTCCTTCGATTCGTTTAAGGTGCACGCCAAGCGCTCCAATACCGACTATGAGCTCACCTCGATTGACATCAACCGTCAGGTGGGCGAGGTGTTGTGTGAGGCCTTCCCCGATAAAAAGGTTCAAATGCACGACCCCGATGCGATGGTGCACGTACTGGTGGTCCAGGGTAGCGTTTATGTGTACGCGCGCTCCGAGCGCGGCGTGGGCGGTCTGCCGGTGGGATCTGCCGGCAAGGTCGTGACGCTGCTGTCGTCGGGCATCGATTCTCCGGTAGCGACCTGGATGCTCGCGCGTCGCGGCGCGGTGTGCGTGCCGGTACATTTCTCCGGTCGTCCGCAGACGCCCGACACGAGCGAGTATTTGGTGCAGGACATCATCCGTGCGCTTGAGCCGGGTGTCCAGATCGGCCGCCTGTACGTGGTGCCGTTTGGCGACTGCCAGCGTGAGATTTCGGTCACCTGTCCCAGCAACCTGCGCGTGATCATGTATCGCCGCATTATGTATTCGGTTGCCGAGCGCATTGCACACATCGAGGGCGCCAAGGCCATCGTGACGGGCGAATCGCTTGGACAGGTTGCCTCCCAAACGCTTGAGAATATCATGGCCGTCAACGAGGCCGTGAAGATCCCCGTGTTCCGTCCTCTCATCGGTTCGGACAAGCAGGAGATCATTGCGCGTGCCGAGGAGATCGGTACGTTCGATATCTCGACTGAGGCCGCTCCCGACTGCTGCACGCTGTTTATGCCGCGTCGTCCCGAGACGCACGCTAAACTCGATGCCGTGCATGAGGCCTGGGAGTTGTTCGATCACGAGGAGATGATCGAGCGCCTACTCAAGCAGACCGAGTATATCGACTTCGAAAGCAACACGTATAAGGCCCCTAAGACCTTAAAACGCAAACATTCGGAGCTTGCTCCGCGTGAGATTTACCAAGATCACGAGTAAACTTGTGCATAGACCGACGATGCTCTTGCATCGTCGGTCTTTTGCTATCTGGGCATTTTGCGGCTAAGTGTTCATTTGCTGACGTGTGCCTGAATAAATTGACAGATTTGTGCAAGGTTTTGGTCAGCTTTTGGTTTGACCGCGAAAACCGGTTTTGGGGCGTGGCTGTTGCGGAACTCCTTTCCTGACACGATGTTGTTGGGAGGTTTTGCTATGGCGCAGCGCGAACAACACGAACGGGTCAAACGGATGGACCGCTTGGCGGACAAGCTGCTCGGTCATAAGGCAGTGGTGATGGCGATACTGGTCGTCATTGCGATGGCGAGTGGACTGGCGATGGCGAACCTTAGCGGCGGTGCCGGCGGCGTGTCGTTTGAGCACACTGATGGTTTGGGCTCGTTGGTGGAGCCGGGATCCGGCGATGCCTCGAGCGGAAAGATATCCGAAGGCTCTTCGCCTAAGGCGTCTGCCGCGGCAGAGGTCTATGTCGATGTTGATGGCGCCGTTGTGTCGCCCGGTGTATATCGCCTCAAGGACGGCGCGCGGGTGGCTCAGGCGATTGATGCCGCCGGCGGGCTGGCGCCCGAGGCGGACGTTACGGGGCTCAATCGGGCATCCAAGGTCGTCGATGGACAGAAGATTCACGTTCCAACGGTAGGGGAGCAGCAGGCGTCCATTGCGGAAGCCGATGTTGATGGTGGGGCTTCCGCGTCATCGGGCGTGAGTGGCGCAACAGGTCTAGTAAACATCAATACGGCAAGCGCGGCAGAGTTGCAGACGCTCTCGGGCATCGGTCCCTCCATGGCCCAGTCGATTATCGATGAACGGACAAAGAACGGTGCTTTTGCCTCGGTTGACGATCTGATGCGTGTGTCGGGAATCGGCGAGAAGAAGCTTGCCAAAATCAAAGATTGCATCTGCGTATGAGTGCGACCGAGCGCGAGCGTGTGATGCCTCCGCGGCCCCTGCTTCCGTGGACGATGGCCTTGTGTGCCGGCATGTGCATGAGCTGCGCCTTGGTGCTTAACGTGGCCGCTGATGCGCTGCTGAGGGAGCGGGCGCCGGCGGTCGGGCTGCTATGGGCCATTCCCGTTGCGGCGGCGGTATTCGTTGTGCTGGCTCAATCTTGTGCGCGGCTTGCCCCTTTGAAGCGGTGGTTGTATGCCGCGTCCGTCGGTCTCGTGGCGGGAGCGGTCGTCTCGGCGTGGTGGGCTGTGGGTGCGCTCAGCGCCTCGAAGGCGCTCGACGGTCGAGCGGCAAGCGGCCTCGAGTTTATCGTGCAGGGCGATCCATCCATAAACGACGACGTGTATTCCTATACCTGCGAGGCACGCGCGGACGGTAAGAACTTGGCAACGGTTCGCCTATCGTGCGACCGCGAGCTCAAGGTCGGGGCGCACGTGCGTGTTATCGGTCGCGTTTCACGTTTTGAGAACGATGCGTATGGACGATCGCGCGTGCTCCGAGGCGAGATGCGCAAGGTTAAAGTCGTTCGGATTGTGTCGGCCGATGAGGGCTCTCCGGGACCGCTGCTTCGGCTGCGATATGGGCTGCTTGCGTCCATCGCGCCTGCGACCGACCCGGCGCGTGCACTCATAGCCGGTGTCGTCTGCGGTCGTTCGGCCGAACTGCGCGCCCAGCCGGCGGGCGACTGGTTTTCGGTGACGGGAACGGCGCATCTTATAGCCGTCTCCGGCAGCCATTTGGCTATCGTGGGATTTGTAATCGAGGGTGTATTGCAAAAGACTCGCTGCTCACGTGGTGTTCAGCGGGCGATATTGGCGATGGCGCTTGTGGGCTACACTGCCTCTACGGGCGCGTCTCCCTCGGCCGTGCGCGCGTGCTGCATGGTGTTCGCGACGCTTGTCGTAAACGGCGCGGGGCGTCGCCGGCACGGCGCATCGGCACTCTTCGTAACCATGTCCATCTTTGTGCTACTGCGGCCGACGGTGCTGTTCGAGATGGGCTTTCAGCTCTCGTGTGCCAGCGTCTTTGCCATTCTGTGCTTTTGCCCCTATGCGACCTACACTTTGGGTGAGCTGAGTGTGCCATCGGGCGTTGCAAGCATGCTTTCCGTCACGCTGTGCTCGCAACTGGCGACTCTTCCCATTACCATTCCCGCCTTCGGTACGTTCTCGCTCATTGCTCCGTTGGCAAATGCGGTCATCGGTCCGGTGGTGAGCGTACTGCTTGCTGTGTCCATCGTGCTGGTTCCCTTTTCGCTCGTGGCACCGTTGCGGACTTGGGCGCTCGTTGTGCCCATGATTGCCGCCCGTTGCGCGCTGTTTTTCGAGCAGCTGTTTGCCGCCGTGCCGGGTGCATCCGTGAGTGTGCCGCCCGATAGCATGTGGATTTACCTAGTGCCGTGTTTGCTGGCGGTTCTGCTGGTCTGGTGGCCGCGTCCCCGTGCACGTCCTATGGCGGTGGGGCTTGCATGCCTGGTGCTCTTGGCTGCGATTCCGTACGCCTACTGGGATCGATTCGCTCCGCCTTCGGTGACGGTGCTCGATGTGGGCCAGGCGGATGCGATTCTTATCCGCCAGGGCGACGCAGTAGCACTCGTCGACTGCGGGCTCGACGAGCGCGTGGTAGCGGCGTTGGTTCGCAATAACGTGCACCATATCGATGCCGTCTTTGTGACGCATTGGGATGAGGACCACTGGGGTGGTCTGCCTGCCGTGCTCGAGCAGTTTTCGGTCGGAACGATTGCCGTGGCGGCGGATGCGCTGGAGGATGCTCCTGCCGAGGTATTGAACCGACCTGGCGTGGAGTATCGGCAGGTGCGCCGTGGGGATACGGTCGATATCGGCTCATTTTGCGCCCGCGTGATGTGGCCATTCGAGTCCGTGGATGGCGAGGGAAATGAGGACTCGCTTGTCCTGCTGCTCTTTTATGTTCAGGAAGACAAGGGCCTGCGTATGCTCCTCACCGGTGATGCCGAGCTCGACCAAGAACGGGAATTCGTGCAGGAGGTGGGGGATATCGATGTACTTAAACTTGGGCATCACGGCTCCAAGGTTTCAGTTGATGGTGAGTTGCTGGACGTCCTGAGACCCGAGCTTTCCCTTGCGAGCGCGGGCGAGGGCAACCGCTATGGCCATCCGTCCGACGAGTGTATCGATGCCGTGAAGCAGTCTGGTGGTGCGTTCGCATGCACTATCGAACGCGGTGATATCACCATCACGCCGACCGCGAAGGGCTTTACGATGCGTTGCCAACGGTCGTGATGACATCGTTGGCGCGCGGTGGGACCCTGGGCTAAAATGACACGGTACGAATATGGGAGCTTGCGAGAGGGGTGCGCGATGTCCGAAACCGGGCTGTTGCCGGCATATCTGATCGTCGGTACCGATGGAGTCAAGCGCGATCACGCCGTCTCGCGCATGAAGGCACGTCTGGAAAAGTCGGGCATGGTCGAGTTCAACCTCGACGAGCGCGATATGACCAAAGACCCCGATATCGAGTCGATTATCGGATCGCTCAACACCTTTCCCATGGGCAGCGAGTTTCGCCTGGTAATCCTTGACGGCTGCTCAAAACTCGCCAAAGCGATCTCCGAGCCGCTTGTTGACTATCTGGCGAGTCCCAGCCCCACAACGGTCTGCCTCATCATTGCTGACTCGCTTGCCAAGAACACACGCCTGTATAAGGCGATCGCCAAGATCGACAAGAAGGCCGTGATCGATTGCTCCGGCACCAAGCGCTGGGAGCTTCCGCGCCGCGTGCAGCAGATGGCGACGCAGCACGGCAAGTCGATCTCGACGGCGGCCGCCGAGGAGCTCGTCTCGCGTTCGGGTGAAAACACTCGCATGCTCGATAACGACTTGGCTAAGCTTGCCCAGATGGTCGAGGCGCCCCAAATTGAGCTTGTCGATGTGGAGCGCTGGATTGTACGTACGGCCGAGGTCCAGCCCTGGGACTTTCTCAATGCGGTCTCGGCCCGTGACATGCGACGCTCGCTTGAGCTTTTCAATCTATTGCCCGCCAAGAGCTACGTGTGGACTTACACGTTGCTGTGCGGCCGCATCCGCGAGCTTATCGTCGCCAAGGCGCTCGATGCGCGCGGACAGGGTCGTGAGCTGGCCGCAACGCTCAAGCTCCAGTCCTGGCAGGTCAAGAATCACCTGACCTGGGCACGTCGCTTTTCGATGGCAGAGCTCGTCGCAGCGCTCGAGGGTGCCGTTGATGTGGAGCTCGCGCTCAAGGGTTCGGCCGATTCTGAGACCGCGCTTTTGCTCTGGATTACGAACATCTTGAGAAAATCGTGATGATACCTGCTTATTTGACAAATTCGTTCTATCCCTTTGAGGGGGAGCGTGCTATAGTAGGCGCTTGCATGACCTCACCGTGTCTCAGAGGTGTCATACATTTTTTGCAAGGAACTCGAAAGGAACTCCAGAAGTGGCAAACATCAAGTCTCAGAAGAAGCGTATCCGCACCAATGAGGCAGCTCGCATGCGTAACAAGGCTGTCAAGTCCGAGCTCAAGACGCTGACCAAGCACGTCCAGTCCGCCGTCGCCGAGGGCGACGCCGAGAAGGCCCAGGCTGCCCTCAAGACCGTCACCAAGCGTCTCGACATGGCTGCCGCCAAGCATGTTATCCACAAGAACCAGGCTTCCAACCGCAAGTCCGGTCTTGCCAAGCTCGTGAACAGCATCAACGCTTAAGTTGTAAATTTCACACCACACAGATTACGCGCATAAATGGAGCCTGTTTTTATGGAACAGGCTCCATTTTTTGTACCGCTCGGGTAAGATAGTCCGCATGAATACTTCAATTGACATTTCCCACATCCGCAACTTCTCGATTGTTGCGCACATCGACCATGGCAAGTCCACGATCAGTGACCGCATTCTCGAGCTCACCCATACCGTCGACGAGCGCGACATGGAGTCGCAGCTGCTCGACACCATGGATATCGAGCGCGAGCGCGGCATCACGATCAAGTCCAATGCCGTCCGCGTGTCCTATGACGCCGACGACGGCGAGACGTATCAGTTCAACCTGATCGATACACCGGGTCACGTGGACTTTACCTACGAGGTCTCGCGTTCGCTGGCCGCTTGCGAGGGTGCGGTGCTCGTCGTGGACGCCACTCAGGGCGTCGAGGCGCAGACCGTTTCCAACGCGACGCTTGCCATGAACGCCAACTTGGACATTGTTCCGGCCATCAACAAGATTGACCTTCCCTCGGCGCATCCCGACGAGGTTAAGACCGAGATCGAGGATGACCTGGCG
>CAVEDI010000084.1:0-3978 GCA_963614405.1 Oscillospiraceae bacterium
CTGGCCGTCATGCAGCTTCTGCATGAGAAGTACGGCATGGTGGAGGAGGACTTCCTCTCCGCAGAGATCGAAGTCGTGCCCGCCGGCCCGGCCCGCGACATGGGCCTCGACCGCTCCATGATTCTGGGCTATGGCCACGACGACCGCGTCTGTGCCTACCCGTCCATGCTCGCCCAGATTAATGTGGCCAATGTCGAGCGCACGAGCATCACGCTCATCGTCGACAAGGAGGAAATTGGCTCCGTAGGCGCCACCGGCATGACAAGCCGCTTCTTCGAGAACACCGTCGCCGAGATCATGACGCTCGCCGGCGAGGATAGCCCGCTGGCCCTGCGCCGCGCACTCGCCCGCAGCCGCATGCTCTCCTCCGACGTGTCCGCCGGCTTCGACCCGGGCTATGCCGGCAAGTTCGAGACCAAAAACGCCGCCTTTATGGGTCGCGGCCTGTGCTTTAACAAGTACACGGGCAGCCGCGGCAAGGGTGGCTCCAACGACGCCGACGCCGAGTATGTGGCCCTCATCCGCGACATCATGGACGAGGCGGGCGTGGACTTCCAGACCTGCGAGCTCGGCCGCGTCAACGCTGGTGGCGGCGGCACCATCGCCTACATCATGGCCAAGTACGGCATGAACGTCATCGACTCCGGCGTTGCCGTCCTGTCCATGCACGCCCTGTGGGAGGTCGCCAACAAGGCCGATATCTACGAGGCCTATCGCGGCTACAAGGCCTTCATCGAGCGAGCCTAACCAACCCTTCATCAGTTGCGGTGAAATACGGACTAAACTGGCCCATAAACGGCCAAAACAGACCGTATTCCACCGCAATTTCTTTTTTGGCAGAGGAGAGTTCATGCTGCAGGTCATCATTTCGCCCGCCAAGCAGATGCGCGCAGCCCAAGATGCTTTTGAAGTCCTGGGCATCCCACCCTTTGTGCGCGAGACGGCTCGCCTCCACCGCGCACTGCTAGATATCGAGCGGAATGAAGGCAGCGGCGGCCTGCAGGCGCTGTGGAACGTGAGTGACAGGCTGCTTACAACGTGCCTGGATACGCTTCGCGAATTTATGCCCGTCCTGAGCGATGCCGACCTCGCCGATCACGATATCGCGCGTCGAATCTCCCCTGCCGTCATGTCCTATCACGGCATCCAATACCAAAGCATGGCGCCCGAGGTCATGGATGCCACACAGCTCGACTGGCTGCAAAACCACCTCTGGATCCTCTCGGGCCCTTACGGATGCGTACGCCCCTTTCATGCCGTTGAACCGTATCGGCTGGAGATGGGCGCGAAGCTTGCCGTCGACGGTGCCCGAGACCTCTACGCGTTTTGGGGCAACAAGCTCGCACGGGTCATCGCTCCGGCGGGCTCCAACGCTACAATCGTCAACCTCGCCAGCGTAGAGTATGCCAAAGCCGTTCTGCCCCACCTCGCGGGCGACGCCACAGCCGTCACATGCCTCTTTGGCGAGGGTATCCGCAACGGGAAGCCCATCCAACGGTCGACCGCCAGCAAAAAGGCGCGCGGCTCCATGGTGCGCTGGATGGCAGAAAACAAGCTCGAGGATGTAGACGAACTCACCGCGTTCGACGTTGGTTATCGCCACTTTCCCGAGCTTTCAAATAAAAACACTTTGGTCTTCCTGAACGAACAGGCCTTGTAGGACCACCGCTACTTTTAAATGTGCTGCCTAGGCACGGCGTCTATTCCGCCAAGCCGTCGGCTTTGGCAATTTCATTTGTCGAGCCGTCCTGATAGGTAATCTTGACATGCTCCACCTCGGACACCGCAACACCCGACGGGGGCTCCAGGCGCCATTCCGTCAGCGCGATATCCATCGTCGTGGGCACATCCCCTTGATCTTTGAGCTCGACTGACAGCGTCTTAAGCGACGCATCGAAGGTCACGCGCTCGATCTCTTCACCAGGAATGGAACCACCGCTTAGCTGCAGCTGGACAAATCCATCGCACGGATACCAATAGTCGCCGGGAGCTGCCACCGTGTTACCGCCAGCGACCTTCACCGTCATGATCGGTAGGGCATCGTCGGCCTCAAACTCCCAGGCAGCGCCGCCGCGACCGCCAAACGTCCAGATACAAAAGGCAATCACCAGCACGGCAAGCACCGCAAAACCAATCGCGACAAGGCCATGGTGCGCGCGGCTCTCCTCGGCCGATACATCCCACTGCGTCTCTCGATATAGATGCTTGTCTTCCATGTTCGCCTCCCCACAGGCACGCTCGTTGGCCCAATCGTACCCATTCAGGCTATACTTGAGCCCATTACATAAACGGGGAGCTTGCAGGACAGGACGGCAGGCTGAGATTGGGCGCGCCCGCCCTGACCCGCAAACCTGATATGGGTAATGCCAACGAAGGGAGCCGTGCCAATGAGCACACAGACCGAGCCCAAGCTCGTCACGCAAATCGACTTCGCCCGCGCCGGGCAGATTACGCCGCAGATGAAGGAAGTCGCCGAGCGCGAGCATCGCGACCCCGAGTACATCCGCGAGCGCGTGGCCGACGGCCGCATCGCCATTCCCGCCAACATCGTGCACATCAAAAAGGGCATGCGCGCCTTTGGTGTCGGTGAGGGCCTGTCCACCAAGGTCAACGTAAACCTGGGCATCTCGGGCGACAAGGCCGATGCCGCCGAGGAATGGAAGAAGGTCAAGATTGCCGAGGACTTTGGCGCCGACGCCATCATGGACCTCTCCAACTCGGGCAAGACGCGCCAGTTCCGCCAGCAGCTCATCGACGAGACCCCGCTCATGGTGGGCACCGTCCCCATGTACGACGCCATCGGCTACATGGAAAAGCCGCTGGTCAAGCTTACCAAGGACGACCTGTTCGAGGTCGTGCGCGCGCACGCCGAGGACGGCGTGGACTTTATGACCATCCACTGCGGCATCAACAAGTCGGTCACCAAGACCTTTAAGGAGACCGGCCGCCTCATGAACATCGTCAGCCGCGGTGGCTCGCTGCTGTTTGGCTGGATGGAGGTTACCGGCAACGAAAACCCCTTCTACGAGTACTTTGACGAGTTGCTCGAGATTTGCCACGAGTACGACGTGACGATTTCGCTCGGCGATTCCTGCCGCCCGGGCTGCCTCTATGATTCCAACGACGCCACCGAGACCGCCGAGATGATCGAGCTCGGCAAGTTGTGCAAGCGCGCCTGGGCCGCCGGCGTCCAGGTCATGGTCGAGGGCCCGGGTCACATGGCGCTCGACGAAATCGCCGCCAACATGAAGCTGCAGAAGCGCCTGTGCCACAACGCCCCGTTCTATGTGCTGGGGCCGCTGGTGACCGATATCGGTGTGGGCTACGACCACATCACCGCAGCCATCGGCGGCGCCATCTCCGCGAGCTCGGGCGCCGACTTCCTGTGCTACGTGACGCCCGCCGAGCACCTGTGCCTGCCCAACGCCCAGGATGTGCTCGACGGCCTTATGGCCACTAAGATTGCCGCGCACGCCGCCGATATCGCCAAGAAGGTGCCGCACGCCCGAGACATGGACGACAAGATGGGCCAGGCGCGCCGCAAGCTCGACTGGGATGCCATGTGGAAGTGCGCTCTCGACCCGGTCACCGGTAAGAAGCGCTACGAGGAGTCCCCTGCCGCCACTGAGGGCACCTGCACCATGTGCGGCAAGATGTGCGCCGTCCGCACCGTCAACAAGGTGTTCGAAGGCACGACAATCGACCTCGGTATGGAGGATTAGCTTTTACGAGGCAATCCAGTATGTCTGCTGCAACGCCCGTCAATTGTTGACGTGTGAACATTTGCTAACATTTGCGTAAAGATTGCACCACCCGCCCGGGATCGGCATGCAGCCGGCCCGGGCAACTTTATAATGCAGGTAGAAGACCCATTTGAATCCGACCGAACAAGGGAGCGAACATGGATCGTAGTAAGGTACCTGCCGTCCTGTCTATCGCTGGATCCGATTCCAGCGGCGGCGCCGGCATTCAGGCCGA
>CAVEDI010000085.1:0-25574 GCA_963614405.1 Oscillospiraceae bacterium
AAGTTGCTCGTGCAAACGACCGTCTGGTAGCCCGCGGGGAGCATGACCTGCTCCATGCCATTGAGAACGAGCCCTGCCCATTTGTTGGTGTTATCCAAAATGATGATGGCGATGACGTGGGTTTGTTTGCCGGTGAGCGTTTGCGCCTGGGCATTGGGAACGTATCCGAGTTCCTTAATGACGCGCGCGATTTTGTTCCGCGTCTTCTCGCTAAGCTTTTCTCGTTTGTCGTTGAGGTAATACGAGACGCTTGCCGTCGAGGTTCCCGCCTCTCGAGCGACGTCTGCGATCGTAACGCGCTGTTTTGCCACAGCGACTCCTTCCGACAGATGAGCATTTTCCAACATGATGACTTTGAGTCTTGGTGAGGGATGCGCTTCGGTGAGCGGTTTTATCCTTTCATATGAGTATGCAACAAATGCGGCATACGGGTGGGGTCGAAATTTGTGACGGGCTGCGCATCTGCCGTCTACCGAGAAAATCAAATACTTCTTGACTTTTGAAATCGAGGGCAAAATCGCAGGATTCATTTTTGGTTAAACGCATAACTAAATCGCATAACCAACGCTCTGACCTGCGCGTTTACCGAAATAAGCTGGCATTAAGACAAACGAGCACCTATATTGGTCTTGTCGAAAAGACAGCAAGTCCAAACGGCAGGGGATGCTCCGGAGGCCTCCACAAACGGTGTCTTGCGCACGCAACTCTATGAAAAGAGGGAAGCAATGAAGATCGTAGGCGTTGCCGCCTGTACCGTGGGTATCGCCCACACGTATATGGCCCAGAAGGCGATTCAGGATGAATGCGCCGCCCGTGGTATCGAGTGCAAGGTCGAGGCTCAGGGTGGCCTGGGTATCGAGAATGAGCTCACGCAGGAAGACGTGGACTCCGCCGACCTGGTCCTGGAGTCCGTCGACGTGGGTGTCGAGAACGAGGACCGTTTTGAGCAGAAGATGGCCGAGGGCAAGTTCCTCAAGGTCGGCACATCGGATGTAATCTCCGATCCGGTCAAGATCATCGACCAGGCTGTTGAGATCATCAAGGCGACGGGCGGTGCCGTTGACGCGCCCAAGGCCGAGGCCAAGGCAGAGAAGAAGGCCGTCTCCGCTGCCCCGCAAGCCCCGACACCGGCGTCCAAGCAGTCTATCTTTGCCGATCCGGGTAAGACGCTGCTCAATGCATTCAATACCGGCGTTTCCTATTTTATCCCCATTGTCGTTATCGGTGGCGTGTTCCTCGCCTTCTCTTTGGCATCCGGTACTGCCGGTGCTAGCGGTATGGAGGTCACCAACCCGTTGATGGTGAGCCTTAACACCATCGGCATGGCCGGCATCTCTATGATGATTCCGGTGCTTGCGGCATACATCGCCTACTCGATGGCCGGCAAGCCCGCGCTTGCCCCCGGTTTTGTCCTGGGCTACTTGGTCAACAACGCCGTCGTCACCCCGAGCGGCAACAGCGTTTCGACCGGCTTCTTGGGCGCCATGATCATGGCGGTCATCTGCGGTTACTTTGTCCGCTGGATGAAGACCTGGAAGGTCAACAACACCATCCAGACCATCATGCCGATCTTGATCATCCCGATTCTGACCTCTCTCGTCCTGGGTATGGCCTATATCTACATCCTGGCCACGCCGCTTGGCTTTGTGATGGATTGGCTCACCAGCGTGCTCGGTAGCTTGCAGGGCGGCTCCGCCGTTGTCCTGGGCCTGGTCATTGGTGTTATGACCGCCTTCGATATGGGTGGCCCTATCAACAAGACCGCTTCGACCTTTACCATGGCCATCATGGCCTCCGGTATCTACGGCCCCAACGGTATGTTCCGCGTCGCCGTCGCCATTCCCCCGATCGCCTGTGGTCTCGCCGCGCTCATCGCCAAGAACAAGTTCGATGACGCTGACCGTCAGATGGGCATCTCCGCGCTGTTCATGGGCTGCATCGGCATTACCGAGGGCGCTATCCCCTTCGCGGTCAAGGATCTTGGCCACACCCTGCCCGGCATCTGCATCGGCTCTGCCGTGGGCGCGGCGCTTGCCGCCTTCCAGGGCATCGATTGCTACGTTCCGCATGGTGGCTTTATCGTCGCCCTGGCCACCAACAACGTCGCGCTGTTCTGCCTGGACATCGTGATTGGCTCCTTGGTCGCCGCTGCAATCCTGATTGCCATGAAGCCCACGCTCGATAAGCAGGCCAAGTAAACCTTTAAGGACTCCGGTTGTGCGGAGGGATGGATTTGACTCCGCACAACCGCCCCTACACAACAAAATCCATCCGTACTGATAGGGCCCACATCTGGGTCCCAGGGAACTTTTGTCAAAAATCCTCTGGAGAAGGAGAACAAAATGTCCAACCTCACCATCCGCCAGGCCGTTCAGGGCATGCTCAAGCTACAGGATAGCGGCGATCACGCAACCATGGTCGGCATTGGCCCCATGAGCCCCAACCTGATTCAGGCCGTGTTCGAGCTTGCCAAGGACGAGGATTTCCCACCCATGTTTATCGCCAGCCGCAACCAGGTCGATATGGACGAGATGGGCGCCGGCTACGTCAACGGTTGGGACCAGACGCGCTTTGCCGCCGACATCAAGAAGGTTGCCGACGAGGTGGGTTACACCGGTCCGTACTACCTGTGCCGCGATCACGGCGGTCCGTGGCAGCGCGACGAGGAGCGTAACGCCCACCTGCCCGAGGACGAGGCCATGGAGCTCGCTCGCAAGTCATTCGTCGCCGACATGGAGGCGGGCTTTGACCTGCTGATGGTCGACCCCACCAAGGACCCCTATCAGATCGGCAAGGTTATTCCGCTCGACGTGGTGCTTCGCCGCACGATCGATCTTATCGACTACCTTGAGCAGTACCGTCGCGAGCATAACCTGCCCGAGGTTGCCTATGAGGTCGGTACCGAGGAGACCAATGGCGGCCTGACCTCTACCGACAAGTACGAGGAGTTCATTTCTCAGCTGCAGCCCGAGCTCGAGAAGCGCGGCTGCCCCATGCCCACCTTTATCGTCGGTCAGACCGGTACGCTCACCCGTTGGACCGAGCAGGTCGGTCATTACAACTTTAAGAACGCCCGCGAGCTCGCCGACATGGCCAAGCGCTACGGCGTGGGCCTGAAGGAGCACAACGCCGACTACCTGGACGACGCGACGCTGCTCGAGCACATCCCGGCTCACGTGACGGCCTCCAATGTCGCCCCTCAGTACGGCACCGAGGAGACCCGCGCTTACCTCAAGCTCTGCGCCACCGAGCAGATCCTGGTCGACAACGGCCTGTGCGACGATCCTTCCGACCTGTACCACACGTTGTTGGTCAAGGCTATCAAGACCGAGCGCTGGCGCAAGTGGATGACCGGCGATGACGTTAACCTGCAGGTTGATGACATCCTGGCAGACGACGAGCTCAGCCTGAAGATTCTGGATGTCTCCGGTCACTACGCCTTCAACGACCCCGAGGTCAAGGAGCAGGTCGAGAAGCTCTACCGCAACCTCGCTGCCCAGGACATCGGCGGCAAGCGCTTTGTGATCGAGCACATCAAGCGCCCGATCAAGCAGTACGTCGTCGGTCTTAACCTCAAGGGCGTCACGAGCCGCATCGAGAAGGCTCTCTAAGTAGCTTTTCCTACACGACGCCGGGCCCGGGGCATGTCCCAGCTGCGGGTCCGGCACATAGGACAAAGGGACATCCCCTTTGTCCTATTTTTGAGTTTTGGATTCCTTAGAAGGAGTTTGCACCATGAAGTTCTTTATCGATACCGCCAACCTTGACGAGATTGCCGAGGCCAAGAGCTGGGGCTGCCTGGCCGGTGTTACCACCAATCCGTCCCTGTACGCCAAGACCGGCGGTAAGCTCGCCGACTTTGAGCCCCATATGCTCAAGATTGCCGAGCTCTGCGAGGGACTGCCCGTGTCCGCCGAGTCTACCGCCACCACGGCTGAGGGCATGATCGAGGAGGGCAATCGTCTTGCCGCTCTGGCTTCCAACATCGTGGTTAAGCTTCCCGTGTGCGAGGCCGGCCTCGCCGCCTGTCGCGCCCTGGCCGATGCGGGCGTGCGTGTCAACATGACGCTTGTTTTCTCGCCGACCCAGGCCCTTATGGCCGCCAACGCCGGCGCCCGCTACATCAGCCCGTTTGTGGGACGCTTCGACGACATCGCCGAGGATGGTATTTCGCAGCTCGACAACGTTGTGACCTGCATCAAGAACTATGACTGGACCGGCAAGAACGTCGACGACACCGTTGAGATCATCACCGCTTCGGTCCGCACGCCCAACCACGTGACCCAGGCGGCTCTTCTTGGCGCCGACATCGCGACCGTGCCCATGGCCGCTCTCAAGAAGTGCCTGCATCACCCGCTGACCGACCAGGGCCTTGCCTCGTTCGAGGCTGACTGGCAGAAGGTCGTCGCTCAGGCTTAACGAGTGGATTGCCCCGGCATCGCGTCATCCGGTGCCGGGGTTGTTCTCAAGAGAGGAATTCGTATGACCAACCAGGAGCTGGCGAAGGTCGCCAATGAGGTCAGGAAGGATGTCGTGACTGCGGTTCACGCGGCCAAGTCGGGACATCCGGGTGGATCGCTCGGTGCTGCCGACATCATGACGTATCTGTACTTTGAGGAAATGAATATCGATCCTGCCGACCCTCACAAGGCCGATCGCGATCGCTTTGTGCTCTCCAAGGGTCACGCGGCGCCGGGCCTGTATTCGGTGTTGGCAAATCGCGGCTATTTTCCCGTCGAAGAGCTCGAGACGCTCCGCCATATTGGCAGCCGACTGCAGGGCCATCCCAACATGAACGACACCCCGGGCATCGATATGTCCACCGGCTCGCTCGGTCAGGGCATCTCTGCTGCAGTTGGAATGGCGCTTGCCGCTAAGCACTGGGGCGACAGCTACCGCGTCTACACGTTGCTGGGCGACGGTGAGTGCGAGGAAGGCCAGGTGTGGGAGGCGGCAATGTTTGCCGGCAACCATGCGCTCGACAATCTTGTTGCCGTCGTCGACCACAACGGCTTGCAGATTGACGGCACGATCGATGAAGTCAACTCGGCCATGCCGCTCGCCGACAAGTTCCGCGCCTTTAAGTGGCATGTGATCGAGCTTGCCGACGGTAACGACATGGCGCAGATTGCCGCCGCCTTTGCCGAGGCCCGTAAAGTGAGCGACTCGCCCGTGGCTATCATCGCCGAGACGGTGAAGGGCAAAGGCGTCTCCTTTATGGAGAACCAGGTTGGCTGGCATGGCAAGGCGCCCAATGATGAACAGTTTGAGCAGGCCATGGCCGAGTTCGCAGCAGCAGGGGAGGAGCTCTAATGGCAGACGTCAAAAAAGTCGCCACGCGCGTTAGCTATGGCGAGGCACTCGTCGAGCTGGGCAATGAGCGCGATGACTTTGTAGTGCTCGATGCCGACCTGGCCGCTGCCACGCAGACCGGTAAGTTTAAGGCCGCGCACCCTGAGCGCTTCTACGACGCCGGCATCGCCGAGAGCAACCTGATGGGTCTTGCCGCCGGCATCGCGACCACGGGCCACGTCGCCTTTGCGAGCACCTTTGCCATGTTCGCCGCCGGCCGCGCGTACGAACAAGTCCGCAATTCCATTGGCTACCCGCACCTCAACGTCAAGATTGGCGCTACCCATGCCGGCATTTCGGTGGGCGAGGACGGCGCCACGCACCAGTGCTGCGAGGATATCGCACTCATGCGCACGATTCCGGGTATGACGGTGATTGTTCCCGCCGATGACATCGAGGCTCGCGCATGCGTGCGCGCCGCTTACGAGTTTGAGGGGCCGGTCTACATGCGCTTCGGCCGCCTGGCAACACCGGTCATAAACGACTGCGAGGATTACGAGCTCAAGATCGGTCGCGGTGTGGTCGTGCGCGAGGGGTCCGATGTGACCGTCATCGCTTGTGGCCTCATGGTCGCTGAGGCGCTTGAGGCTGCCGAGGCGCTCGCTGCCGATGGTATTGATGCCGAGGTCATCAACATGCACACGATCAAGCCGCTTGATGAGCGTCTGGTGGTTGCCAGCGCCAAGAAGACTGGTCGCGTGGTCACCGCCGAGGAGCATTCGATTATCGGTGGTCTTGGCGAGGCCGTGGCCTCGGTGCTCGCGGAGCAGCATCCGGTGCCGATGCGTCGCGTCGGCGTGCGCGATGTGTACGGCGAGTCCGGCCCTGCGGTCGATTTGCTGCACAAGTACGGTTTGGACGCCGACGGCATCGAAGCTGCGGTCAGGTCCGTGTTGTAAGGAAGGTTTCCATGGGATTTGTATCTGCCAACCAAGTGACGATAGGGTATACCGCCGCCTCGCGCGAGGACGCCCTGCATTATTTGTCCGAGCAGGCAATCGAGCTCGGCTTTGCCGATGACGCATCTGCCGTAGAGGCTGCCTTTATTGCTCGCGAGAACGAGGCCGAGACCGGCCTTGTCGCCGGTTTTGCCGTTCCGCATGCTAAGAGCGATGCGATCCATACGCCGGGTGTGGCCGTGCTCAAGCTGTCCGAGCCTGTTGAGTGGCCGAGCTTTGATGGCGTGCCTGTCGATGTCGCGCTTGCGCTGTACGTGCCCGCCGGCGAAGCCGGAACCACGCACCTGCGCCTGCTTTCCAAGGCTGCCGTGATGTTGATGGACGCCGGTTTCCGCGACAAGGTGCGCGCGAGCACCGATCCCGTCGAGATTGCCGAGCTCATCAACGCAGGACTCGAGGGCTAGAACGGGCTCTCCGTTCCATTAATCGATCCTTCTTCAAGGAAAGGGGCCGCGATGCCATAGAGGTGTCGCGGCCCTGTTTGTGTTTCCCCAGATAAAACCTGCCAAAATAAACCTGTCCCTTTTTGGCAGGTTAAAGAGTGGAGCCCATGATTAGAGAGGTTGCGCTCGTCTCTCTAAATGTCTCTCTAAAGAGAAAGCCAGTTAAAGAGATAACATTGGGTAATCTAACAGCGAATTCGATACATCTCTCTAAATGTCTCTCTAAAATAAGGTGCTTATCTCTCTAAAGTTAAAGAGATATGCTATACTTTAGAGAGACAAATCTATCGTTTTAGAGAGACGGAATGCCAATGCTGCTGGATGAACCTCTTGGCCTTATCGTTGAGCGCCTTCGCAGGCGAGGGACTGATGACGCATCGGTAGAAGTTAAAGCCTGCACGAATAAATTGAGCGCAGACGTATGGGTGACAGTGAGCGCTTTTGCGAACACTGCGGGTGGGCTCATTATTTTGGGCCTGAACGAAGCCGAAGGATTTGTTCCTTCGGCTAACTTTGCTATCGATAGGGTGCGCGATCAGTTTGTTTCGGGTATCGGAGACGGAGGCTCAGCGGCAGTGGTGACCCATGCGCCGCGGTACGAGCTTGATCGAGGTGAGGTCGACGGGCTCCAGGTGCTTCTGGTGCGCATCTTTGAACTTGAGCTTAAAGCGAAGCCTTGCTATATCGGCGCGCGCGGCGTGCAGAACGGTAGCTACAAGCGCGTGGATGATAAAGATATCAAGATGTCACCCGCTGAGCTATATGAACTGCAGAGTGCGTTGCTTCCGAGTGATGCAGACGGCACGGTGGTTTCGGAGGCAACGGTCGAGGATTTGGATCCAGATGTCGTGCGGTCTATTATCGCAAATCGCCGGCTGCAGACCCCGCGCGTTTTGCGCGGGGCCGATACGCTGGAAAAGCAGCTGGTCAGACTCAATATCACTACAAAGGATGGTGCCGTGAAGCTCGCGGGGCTTCTTTCGGCGGGAATTTACCCCCAGCAGTTCTATCCCAAACTGATGATCGATGTCGCCGTTCATTCCGATGTGGAAAAATCTGCACCCGGGCAGCCCCGGTTTATTGACCGCCAGTTGTGCGATGGCCCGATTCCGGCTTGCATCGAAGATGCCCTTGCCGCGATTGGACGAAACTTGCGCAAAGCGGCGATAGTGCAAGGCGCTGGCAGAAGGGATGATTGGGAAGTTCCCCAGGAGGTTTTGCGCGAGGCCTTGGCAAATGCCTGCATCCATCGAGAATATTCACCCATGTTTGTGGGGCAGGCCGTGAGTGTCGATATCTATCCAGACAGAATAGAGATCAAAAACCCTGGCGGGCTTTGGGGCGGAAAGACGGTGGACAATCTTGCAGACGGGGAATCGCGCTGCCGAAACCCAAAGCTCATGAGCCTAATGGGGGCGACGCCGTTAGAGCATGCCGAGGGGGCCGTTGCGGAAAGCCAAGGATCTGGTATCCCGGCTATGATTCGCGAGATGGAGTCTCGTTCGCTTGGAAGGCCGAAATTTATCGTTAAGGCCGATTCGTTTACGGTGCTGCTTTCCCGGCACGGGGCGGAGCTAGCTGAAAACCGCACGTGGATTCAGAGCCATGTGGGCACCGAGCTGACGGATCGCGAGGAAACACTGCTCATGTTTATGCGGGAGCATGGGTGCGTATGCGATGTTCAAAAAATACGAGAGGCCCTGAAGTGGGATTCGGATGACATTCGCCTGATCTGCGGGGACCTTGTGGATAAACATGTCCTGTCAAAATGCGGCAAAGACACGTTTGAAATTATCGATATGAACAGAGAATCGTCAGCTTCGACGGCGGATAGGATCCTGGAGGCTCTCAGCGCCGAAGTGGATATGACGGCGCGAGAAATTGCGGTTGCATCGGGGGTCAGAATTTCGTCTGTCCGTTACCATCTGCCAAAAATGGCAGATAAAGGACTCATTGAGGTAATGGGTTCATCGACGAGCCGCAATCGCCGATATCGGAGGAAGTAGATGCAGCCGGGTCGCCCCTCTAGTGTCTCTCGAAGTCGGATGGGTGCTAGAGGGGCGATTGTCTTGCGATGTTTCCCCAGATAAAACCTGCCAAAATAAGCCTGTCCCTTATTGGCAGGTCTGCGGGTCCATGCTCGCCAAACGGAGTTGCGGTGGAATAGTTCCTGTTTTGGCCCGATAGGCCGCAAAACGGGAACTATTCCACCGCAACTTATCGGGATACGCTACTGGTTCATGTTGCCGTGGATGTAGGGGGTGACCTCGGGGGAGATGTGGGCGCAGCCCAGCTCGCGCAGCGCGGACTCGATGGCAGCGGGCAACGGGGTCTTGCCCTCGCCGTCGACGGCAGCACCGCCGAGGGCGGCGATCTTGGCGACATCTGTGGGCGCGGCCTCGATATGCATGCAGCCGCCGACCAAGCGCGCGCGTACCTGCGCCAGGTCGAGATCGTGCAGGTAATCCTCACAGACGCGAATCAGGGAGACCTTCTCGCGCGTAAGCTCCTCGCCCGTGGGGACGCGCGTGGCAAGACAGGCTCCCGCCGGCAGGTTCCAAACGGGATAGCCCCATGCGCGCAACAGCTCACGCTCTTCGTCCTTGGTAAAGCCGACCTCCATAAGAGGGGAGCGTACGCCGAGCTCTTCTGCGGCGCGCATGCCAGGGCGGTAGTCACCGCGATCGCTTGCATTGCTGCCATCGATGACGGTGGAAAAGCCGAGCGACTTGGCGTGGTTGACGATGGCGGTAAAGCCGGCCTGCTTACAGTGGTAGCAGCGATTGGCATCGTTGCAGGCTACTTGGGGGAGCTGCAACTGATCGACCGAAAGATTGAGCACAGGGAGCTTAAAATGCGGCTCCTCATTGGCTTGCCCGTCAACGGACCGCTCAAACGAAGCCTGTTCAGGCGTGCCGATGAGCGGCGTGGTGAGGTGAACGAGAAGCGTGCTGGCCGGCATGATGCGGGCGCAGACCGCGGCTAAAAAGCTGCTGTCGACGCCACCGGAAAAGCCGATGGCGACGCGTCCGTATGCCAAAAGCAGCTGTTCGAGCGCTGCGAGTTTGTCTTGAAGCTCCTCTGCAGGTGCGGTGGTGTCTGAAAGCATGAAACGTTCCTTACCAATATGTACTCGGTCGAAAACTATAATCCTACCGAGCTGCCTGTCATAAGATTTCTACCTATGTAACGAAAGCGCAATATGGTATATACGTTATATACAAGTTGTCAAATGCGGTAGAGTTGTGGCAATGCGACAGCGAGAGTCGATGGGGGACCGATATGATCAAGGCTGTTATTTTTGACATGGACGGAACGCTGGTCGATACCGAGCGTCTGGGCATCAAGGCATGGAAAGCGCCCGCTGCTGAGCTGGGGCTCGCGATTGATGATGCGCTGATTCATCAGTTTATCGGTCGCACGCTGCCCGATGTTATGGACATCCTTGAGGTGCATTACGGCAGCAGAGAAACCGCTGAGGCGATCTATCGTCGTCACAAGGAGATTCGCGACGAGATGGTCAAGACCGAACTGGAACTTAAGGCCGGTGCCGCCGAGTGCCTGGACGAGCTGCTGGCCGCGGGCTATCACGTGGGCCTTGCGACGTCATCGCGTCATGCCACGGCCGAGCACAACCTTAAGATGGTCGGTCTCTTTGACAGGTTTGAAACGGTAACGTGTGGCGAGGACGTCGTGCACGGCAAGCCCGACCCCGAGATGTATCTGCTCGCCTGCGAGCGCGCGGGCTTTGTCCCCGAGGAATGCGCTGTGGTCGAGGATTCGCGCAACGGCTGCGTCTCGGGCATCACGGCCGGCTGCCACGTCTTTGCCGTCCCCGATATCGTGCCGCTGCCGCAGGACGTGGCGGACGGCTGCGAGGCCGTACTCGATACGTTGTTCGATCTGGCGGCGGCAGTCAAGGCCGTACGCTAGACAATTGCGGTGTTGAAACGAGCAATTGCCCACGTTTGCGCTCAAGCAAAAGGGGCCCGGCAATGGTCGGGCCCCTTTTGCTTGAGCGGCGACATAGCATACTTGCGGGCGTGCTATAGATACGCGCCGAGGTTGATGGCCGTGGCGTCGGTCTGGGTGCTTGCCTGGGTGCTGGCGCGCTCCAGTAGGAACGGACGTACCAGTTCTTGGCGGTTGATATCCTCGGCGGCGGTGACTGCGGTGACGGTGCGCGCTGCAGAGCCGACGCGGATATGCTTGGTCTTTGCCGGGGCCTTGTTCTCGATTTGCTCCATCAGCAATTGAACGCCCTTGCGGCCAATCTCGTAGCCCGGGGGCGCTACCGTAGTGAGCGGGACCGATCCGCTCCAAGCGAGTGGGTTGCCATCGCAGCCTGCTACGCGTACTTGCCCGGGGACAGAGATGCCCTTGTCGACCAGCGCCGAGATAACGCCCGAGGCCAACACGTCGGTCAGGCCGACGACAAAATCGGGGCGTTCGTTCGCGGGGCGCTCGGCGATTTGGGCACCGATGCCGTAGCCGTCGACAGCGGTATTCCATTCGCCGGCGTCGATGACTTCGATCTTGATATCAGGGTGCAGAGCGAGGGCCTTGTGAATGCCAAGGACGCGCAGGGTGAGCTGCATAAATGCTGCTCGGCCGACGACGACAATATGGTGCGCGCCGCGGGCGATGGCGAGTTCGGCAATGATGCGACCCTGGGCCTCGTTGTCGGCCGCTACGTAGTAGCCGGGCTCGGAGCAATGGATGTCCAGATGGACGATCGGCACGGGCATCTTGGTCATGGCGGGGTGCCAGTCGGGGGATGCCATGGGCTGAACCATGACGCCGGACATCTGGGTGCCCATAAAGTAGCGCAGGTAATGGTCCTCGAGAATATCGTCGTTATCGGCGTTGGCGATGAGCAGGTCGTAGCCGTGCTTGCGTGCCTCGTTGTGGGCGCCGCTGGCGATTTGGAGCGAAAAGCCGTGATCGAGACGGGGGAGCACCAGGCCAAAGGACTTGGTGGCGCCGCCCGCGAGCTGGCGAGCGCTTTGGTTGGGCAGGTAGCCAAGGCGATTGATGGTCTCGTTAATGAGCTTGAGGGTCTCGGGGCGCAGCTTTTCGGGGTGGTTGAGCGCGTTGGAAACCGTGCCCAACGAAACCCCGGCCTCGCGCGCGACGTCGCTGATTTTAACCTTTGCCATAGCGGCCCCTTTGATGCGTTTCAAGTACAAGCCAGATTGTAGCATCCTAAACCTACCAAAAAGGGACAGGTTTATTTTGGCAGGTTTATCTGGGGAAACGCCGTTGCCAGCGCGACCACCACGAAGGGGGCAGGTACCTTTGTGGTGGTTTGGACCGGCTGGACGTGTGTGCATCGGGTGGTATCTAAGTTGAGATACCACTTCTGGTATATCAGCTTGCGTTTGCGTGAGTACAATACTCGAACGTTATACGTCTCAGCGCCCCTTGTGCGTGGACGTCTTGCAGTCACGCGAACGAAGGGATTTATCCTATGTGTGGAATTGTCGGCTACACCGGCTCTGATATTGCAAAGAACATCCTGGTTACGGGCCTCAAGCGTATGGAGTATCGCGGCTATGACTCCTCGGGCGTCGCGCTCGAGGTGGGCGAGGGCGCCGCGGCGCACCTCGACGTCATCCGCCGCGTGGGCAAAGTTGCGGGCCTGGAGAGCGAGCTTTCCAACATCGACAGCGACGCTACCTGCGGCATCGGCCACACCCGCTGGGCCACTCATGGCAAGCCTTCGGTCGTTAACGCCCATCCCCACACCAGCTGCGACGGTCGTATCGCCATCGTCCACAACGGCATCATCGAGAACTTCGCCGAGCTGCGCGAGGAGTTGGAGGGCCGCGGCCATCACTTTAAGAGCGAGACCGATACCGAGGTCTTCGCACATCTGATCGAAGAGGCCTATACCGAGACTCATGACCTGATGGCCTCTGTGCGCGAGGCCTGCACCCACGTGGTGGGCGCCTATGGCTTGGCCGCCGTTTCCGCCGATGAGCCTGGCGTGATCGCCGTGGCCCGCAAGGATTCTCCGATCGTAGTCGGCGTGGGCGAAACCGGCTCCTATGTTGCTTCCGATGTCATCGCGCTCATCGATGCAACCCGCGACGTCGTGGTGCTCGAGGACGGCCAGTTTGCAAAGCTCACGCCCGCAGGCGTCGAGTACACCGACGAGGCCGGCAATGTGATTGAGCCCAAGGTCACCCATATCGACTGGGATCTGGACATGGCCGAAAAGGGCGGCTACCCCGACTTTATGCTCAAGGAGATCCACGAGCAGCCGCGCGTCGTGCGCGACACGCTGGTTGGCCGTATGACGCCTGCCGGCGAGCTCGACATCGATGAGCTGGGCCTTTCACTCGAGGAGCTCAACGATATCGACCGCGTATATGTGATTGCCTGCGGCACCAGCTACCATGCCGGTCTCATTGCCAAGAACCTTATCGAGGGCTGGGCCCGCATCCCCACCGAGGTGGAGGCGGCCAGCGAGTTCCGTTATCGCAATCCCATCATTACGCCGACGACGCTTGTCGTTGCCGTGTCCCAGTCGGGCGAGACGGCCGATACCCTTGCCGCCATTCGCGACGCGCGCATCAAGGGTGCCAAGGTCTTCGGCATCACCAACGTGGTGGGCAGCCCCGTGGCGCGTGAGAGCGACGGCGTCATCTACACCAAGGCCAACAAGGAGATCGCGGTCGCCTCGACCAAGAGCTTCATCGGCCAGGTCGTGAGCCTCACGCTTTTGGCCCTGCTGCTGGCGCAGGTCAAGTACCGCTTGACCACCAAGCAGGCGCGCATGCTGTTCCGCGAGCTTTCCGATACGGCCGAACAGATCCAGTGGATTTTGGATACCCAAACCGAGGCCGTGCATGAGGCCGCCCTGCTGTGCAAGGACGCGCAGTCGGCGCTGTTCGTGGGCCGTGGCATGGGTGCCGCTATTTCCTACGAGGGCGCGCTCAAGCTCAAAGAGGTCAGCTACCTGCACGCCGAGGCCTACGCCGCCGGCGAGATGAAGCACGGCCCCATCGCGCTGATTGACCCGGGCTTCCCTGTCATCGCTGTGGCCACCAAGAGTGCCACCTACGACAAGACCGTGTCGAACCTCATGGAGTGCAAGGCGCGCGGCGCCAAGGTCATCGTCGTTGCCACCGAGGGCGACGAGGAGATCAACAAGATCGCCGACTGCATCATCCGTGTGCCGGCAGTCCGTGACGTGTTCAGCCCCATCACGGCGAGCGTCCCGCTGCAGTTGCTCGCTCGCGAGGTCGCCATCCTGCGCGGCTGCGACGTCGACCAGCCCCGCAACCTGGCCAAGAGCGTCACGGTCGAATAATTGTTGTTCCGCCGCTCTAGTGACCGAGGCCCGGCTCCGTTGCAGTGGAGCCGGGCCTTTTCTGCATTTGCCCAGATAAAACCTGCCAAAATAAACCTGTCCCTTTTTGGCAGGTTAGCGGAGCTTGCTGGTCTCGAAGTACTCGGGGAACTGGTCCAGAACCTCGGTCTGGTTGCGGAACATCATATGCAGGTGCTTGCTGACCAAAAAGCTCGCTTCGATGGGGTCGCGACCGGCGATAGCGCGGCGAATCTGCTTGTGCTCGTTCACGATGTCTTGATTGTCGAGAACCTGCGTGGCAGCGCGCAGCCAGCGGAAGCGCTCCAGGTCGGCATTGGTCTCTTCGAGCCACGACCACACGGTGCTGCGACATGCGATGCTAAAAATCATGTGATGCATGAGGTTGTCGCTTAAAAAGAAGCCGATGCGATCCTCATCGGCCATGGCCTTTTCCTGCAGTGCGATGGCTCGGTCGAGCTGCTCGATGCCGGCCGACGTGGCGCGCGCACAGCACTCCACAATCACCTGCTTTTCCAGATGCTCGCGGATGTAACAGGCACTCTCGGCAAGGGTGAGGTTGATGGGTGAGACGTAGGTGCCGCTCTGGGGCACGGTGCGCACCAGGCCCTCTTGCGCCAGGCGCACCAGTGCCTCGCGCACAGGGGTGCGCCCCATATCCAGGTCGTCGCAAAGTTGCTTGACGCCCAGCTTTTCGCCCGGTTTGTAGTCCAGGTAGACGATTTTGCGTCGAATGGTGTGGTAGGACTGGTCCTGTAGGCTCGTTTCCTGCTCGCCGACGTGCATCGATTCTTCCATAGCGCCTCGCAACTGTTCTATCAAACTCATATGTCAGTTGTTAATTATGCCGCGAATCAGCTCTCCGCGGTGGGTAATTCGGCTGTCGCCCGAGAACTATTGCGGCATCTTAGTCTTTGTTTGCGCAAGGCTATGCCCAATGTTGCCGTATCATAGGCCGTCGCACACGTGAAATAGAAAGAAGGAATCCCATATGCAACTGGCAAATATCGTTCGCGAGCGCTGGAAAGGCGTCTTGTTCTGCCTAATCATCGCCATTCCCGCGACGTTGCTCGGCAAACAAATTGAGGTGGTCGGCGGTCCGGTATTCGCCATCCTCTTTGGCATGGTCCTGGCGCTCGTCTTTCCCAAGAATCGTCGCGAACAGCTCGCCGCTGGCGTCACCTATACGTCCAAAAAAGTCTTGCAGTACGCGGTTATCCTGCTTGGCTTTGGCATGAACCTCTCCCAGATTCTGTCCAAGGGCGCCCAGTCGCTGCCGATTATCGTGGCGACAATCTCGACCTCGCTTGTCATCGCCTTTGTGCTCTGCCACGTTATGAACGTGCCGGGCAAGATCGCGACGCTTGTGGGTGTGGGTTCGTCGATTTGCGGCGGTTCTGCCATCGCCGCGACCGCACCCGTCATCGATGCCGACGATCGCGAGATTGCCCAGGCTATTTCGGTCATCTTCCTGTTTAACGTTATCGCGGCGCTCGTGTTTCCGACGCTCGGCGGCATGCTCGGGCTGACCAACGAGGGCTTTGGCCTGTTTGCCGGTACCGCCATCAACGACACCTCGTCCGTAACGGCTGCGGCGAGCGCTTGGGACAGCATGCATCCCGGCGCCAATGTGCTCGAGAGCGCCACGGTGGTCAAGCTCACCAGGACGCTGGCCATCATTCCCATCACGCTGGCGCTTGCTTGCTGGCAGATGCATCTGGCGCGCAAGGCCGGCGGCGACGCCAAAAGCACGTTCTCCCTCAAACGCGCGTTTCCCATGTTTGTGCTGTTCTTTGTGCTGGCGAGCGTGATCACTACGGTGTTTCAGCTTCCCGCGTCCTTTACGGCGCCCATCAAGGAGCTGTCGAAGTTCTTTATCGTGATGGCCATGGCGGCTATTGGTTTTAATACCGATATCGTCGAGCTGGTCAAAAAGGGCGGCAAGCCCATCGCGCTGGGCTTTTGCTGCTGGATTGGCATTGCATGCATGAGTTTGGGAATGCAACACGTGCTGGGAATCTGGTAGAGAAGTAGCTTGTTTGCGTGCTGCGTGCTGGTGAGCGCATTCTCACGGTGGAGCGATAGGAGCTCTTGCGGGTATGGCTTGTCCGCAGGTTTATAAGTCCCGAAGAGCTCTTATCGCCCCGCCAGGATGGCGATGCGGGGCAACACCTATACTCGCAGGACGGCGCTTTCTGCCCTATAGTGTTTGGTGAACAATATCGTTCAATTTTGAAACACTCGGTCGTGCGACCGTCGGCGGTTGCACGTCGCTGCGGACAGGGGCAAATCATGGATAGCGATGCCAAGCTGAACATCTTGACCGATGCCCTAGCTGCCGCCGGGGCCTCGGCATTGGCAATCGATGCGCATGGGGACGTTGCGATCTCGACCATGAATGACGCGGCGCTTGAGCGGGATGTGGCGGCTTTTGTCGCTGAGCGCCTCGACCGTATAGGAGACGGAGCGCGTCTGGTTATGGGGCGTGCGGGTACGCGCCTGAGCCTGACCGTTCGCCCCACCGACAAAGAGGGCGGGGGCCTTTGGGCCGTCGTGGTCCGCGAGGTGCGCGGTGCCGCGGCGCATGCGGGTGTCGAGTGGCTCAACGCCGACGAAGTTGAGGCCCGCTACGAATCGAGCGCGTACGGCATCGTTGAGGGTGCCGCTGCGGTGGCTGCGCCAGTTGCCGAGAGCTACGCGCGCGGTGTGCCCCTTATGCTCGAGGGCGAGCTGGGAGCGGGTCAGGTTGAGATCGCCAAGCGCCTCTATCTGGACGGTCCTTTTGCCGATCAGCCCTTTGTTTCCGTTGCGCTCAATGAGCTCACCGAGCGCGGTTGGCGCCATGTGCTCAAAAGCGCCGAATCGCCGCTGTTCCAAACGGGGCTGACCCTTTGCATTGAGGGCTGGAACGCGGTTGGCCCCCAGCGCCTCCGCGAGCTGGTCTCCACGATGACCGACACCGCGTTGGCGACGCGCTGTCATGTGGTGCTGACAGCGAATGACATGCCGGGCGGCGGCGAAAGTGATCAAGCCGCCTTTGTGACCGAGCGCTTCGCCTGTGCGGTGAGCGTGGCGCCGGCAATCGCCGAGCAGGGGGCCGCGTCGACGAAGGTTGCGCGCTATTTGGAATATCTCGCTGATGCATTTGGGACGGCAACGCCCGCGCTGTCTGCCGCGGCGACGAAGACGCTCGATGCTTACCGCTGGCCGCGCAACTATCTGCAGCTCCGCGAGGTCTCGGAACGACTGTATATATTGGTGGGGGCGGGCACGGTGGACCGCGCTGTGGCGGAGGAAGTGCTCGCCCAAGAGGACGTGATTAAGACCGCAACCTTTGGCGCCCCGACGCTCGAAAGTGACCTGTATATCCTGCGACCGCTGGCCGATACCGAGCGAGATATCGCGCATCTGGTTGTAGATCATCTCCACGGCAACCGAACCCGTGCGGCGGAGGTGCTGGGCATAAGCCGTACAACGCTGTGGCGCTTGCTGAAGGACGATGACCGTTGAGCGAGGCGCCCGTGACCGCGCGCGACGCGTGTGCTACAGTCCAAAGCGTTATTGTTTCGATTCGGTTACGGCGTGCGAGGGCATATGGCTGAGACTTCAAAACCGAGCCGCAGAAGGCGGAGTGCCGCGCCGGTCAACCGACGCACAACATCGGTGACGTGGGGTAAACACGCCTCGGGGTTTGACGGCTCGTTCAAGCGCACTAAATACGGCTATCCTTCGGCAAGCGCCCGCTTGGCCATGCAGGCAGAGTCCTCGCTATGGGGCCGGAAACGCGTGGTGGGCTCAAAGCTCAAGCACGATGGAACGCTCGGTTACATCAGCCGCGGGGCGGCTCGCCGCAGCGGACTCAATCCGGCTGGTTGGCATCGTTATGTTCCGATCGCGGTCGTCGTTGCAGTGATCGTCATCGCACTCGCTGCGCTTGGCTACGCCGGCGGTGGCGCCAACTTGGACGCAGTGTTTAAATCGCCCGAGCTCGCGCATGCAGGCACAGAAGTTGTCGAGGGCGCACAGACCCAGACGGGCGTTGCGCCCCAGCGCGGTATCGTTGCGGCGGCCTCCACCATCGCCGATGCGCAAAAGGACGAAGACAAGCAAGGCGACGACGCCGAAACGACCCAGACAAGCGAAGCGACGACAACTCAAATATCAACATAGCTTGCCGGCAGAAGGGGACGTTCCTTTTCTGCCGGCAGTTTGGGACACTCCTGCGCTACCTGACATACACCACGTTGTCGCGGCGCGGTTTTGCCTCGGGTAGCGTGTCCTCGGCGTAGCCAAGAATGCAGTTACCGACACCGCGCAGGCTGCCGTCGGCGGGCAGGCCCCAGCTGGCCAGCAGCTCCAGGCCCTCGGGCGAGTCAAAGACCTCATGCGCGCGGTGAATCCAGCACGAATCGACACCCAGTGCATAGGCGGCGTTGAGCAAGTTGCCCATGGCGAGCGAGCCGTCTTCCAGATGGGTGGGCACGCTGCGGTCAACCAGCACCACCACAACGGTCTTGGCGCCATAGAAGGGGTCGCTGTTGCTGCCCATGACCTGGGCGTTGAGCCGTGAGAGACGCTCGACGGTCGCGGGGTCGGTGACGGTGACAAACGTCACCGGCTGGCGGCCCATGCCGCTCGGTGCATATTGGCCGGCTTCGATAATACGTGCAAGCTTTTCGGCCTCGACGGGACGATTGCTGTATTTGCGGCAGCTGCGGCGGTGAATGAGTGCTTCGATAGTCTCCATGGTGTCTCCTTGCGGTGGCGTTGCAGATGCCCCGTTCATACCCGTCGGGCTTAAACGATAGACGGTCAATTGCCCGGCCAAAAGGATAGATTCCAATTGGGAAAGTAGGTTTGCATAAAAGTACCTTCATAATGTGACAAACAAATGGGATGGTTAAACGTTTTATCCCGTCTACCCTGCGGTTTTTTACCACTTGCCTAAATGACGAACGCATAACCTTCGATAAAGGTTTTACTAAAGGAGTACCAACGTTTATCAATGCGCCGTGGTGGCGCCGGGCCAGGAGGTAACATCATGTTCCAGGCTGGAGATGTCGTCGAGACCGATTTCGAAGGATTTCTGAAGCTGCTGCGTTCCAAGACGCGCGCTTTCGTGTCGATCAACGATCACGAGTACTACATCACGCACACCGATGGCTATTGGCGTGTTCAGGATTGCGAGGCCCTCAACGACAAGGGCCACTTTACTGACTGCTCCGAGCTGGTCAACACGGTCTGCGAGGTCGTCGAGCTGCCGTGGATTGCCGGCAAGAGCCTGCATGACAGCTTCTCGGGCGCTACGGTCTATGAGGCCGTCGCCGCTTAACAGGCAATAAAACCCGATTTTCACGTGACCGCTGGCGCCGCCCCCGCGCCGGCGGTCTTTTTCTGCCGATATGCTTATGTAGAGCCGACCATAGACAACGAGCTTATTGACGATAGTCAAAACTCGGACTAATGTAGAGATACAAATTGGTCAAAACTCGGACTATCGAATGGTGGGAGAGATGAATAGTGCAGTTAGCCCGGTCGATTTCGACCGGATGCTCAACGGGCTTGACCGTATCTATTCGGAGTTCGCACGCACCTGCGGTCTTTCGGACTGCGCCTACTGGATGCTCGTCGACACGAGTGCAGCGGGCGGCAGCGTTGCCGTGAGTCGGCTGACGAGTGAATGGTTCTACAGCAAACAGACCATCAATTCGGCGATTAAGACGCTTAGGGCGCGAGGGCTTGCGACGTTGGAGTTTGCCGAGGGTAGTCGTAAGAACAAGGTTGTGCGACTGACCGAAGAAGGCGTGCGGTTTGCCAAGCGCTACGCGTTGCCGGCGCAAAAAGCCGAGCAACAGGCATTCGAAGCGCTCGAGCCGTGGGAACAGCGCGAGATCATGCGCTTGGTCGGTAAGTTCTCCAATGTTCTTAACGAAGAGTGCGAGGCATTTAAACGGCAAGTGGCTGCCGAGAACGAGACTGACGATAAGGGCGAGGGGGACACATGCGACTCTTAATGAGGTTTATGAGGCCGTACCGCGGTCTGATTGCGGTGACGCTGTTTGCGGTGCTGATAGATAACGTCGGTACGCTGTTGGTTCCCACGATGCTGGCGAACATGGTCAACACCGGTATTACCACGGGCGATGTCGACTATATATTACGCAACGGCCTGTACATGCTTATCGCGACCGGCATGGCCAGCGGCGGCACGGTGCTGGGCTGCTATCTTTCGGCGCGCCTGGCCGCCAACGTGGCCTGCGATATTCGCAATGCCGTGTACGACAAGTCGCTCGAGCTGTCCGCCAGCGACTTTGAGCGCTTTGGCACGGGTTCGATGATCACGCGCTCGCTCAACGACATCAACGTGATTCAGCAGGCTATCCTTCAGACGATTCAGTTGGTGCTGCCGGTGCCGTTCTTGGCCGTGGCAGGCATCATTTTTGCTTGGTTCATCGATCCCGCCATGGGCACGCTGCTGGGCGTGGTGGTTGCGATCGTGCTGGTGGCGGCGGTCTTTACCGTTGCCAACGCCGCGCCAATCTTTATGCGCCTGCAGAGCTTTATCGACCGCATGAACGTGGTGCTGCGCGAGAATATTGTGGGCGTGCGCGTCATCCGTGCGTTTAACAAGGAGCGCCACGAGGAACGGCGTCTGGACGAGGTGTTTAGCGAATACGCCGCCAACGCCATCAAAGTCAACCACCTGTTTGTGGGGCTCGACAGCTCCAGCTTCTTTTTGATGAACATCGCCGAGGTGGCGGTGCTGTGGGTGGGCGGCAACCGCGTAGGCGCCCACGCCATGCAGATTGCGAGTATCTCGGCGGTGCTGGAGTATGCAATTCTGATCCTGTTCTTTGTGATGATGGCCCAGATGGTGGTGCTGACGCTTCCGCGTGCTGCCGCGTGCCTGAACCGTGCGCAGCAGGTGTTGGAGATTGAGCCGAGCATCGTCGATGGCGAGCGCACGCTGGATGACGGGGCGCGCGAGCCCCAAGACGAAGCCGATGCGGTGGCCGTGTTCGACCACATGTCGTTTCGCTTTGACGATGCCGACGAGGACACCCTGTGCGACCTGAGCTTTGCCTGCCGTCGCGGTCAGACGACTGCGATCGTTGGCTCGACAGGTTCGGGCAAGTCGACGGTGGCAAAGCTTCTGCTGCGCTTCCACGATGCCACCAAGGGCTCCATTCGCCTGAATGGTGTGGACCTGCGCGAGCTTACGCAAGATGAAATCCGCGGGCGCATTGCCTATGTGCCGCAGAAGGCGTGGCTGTTCTCGGGCACGGTGGCGAGCAACCTTCGCTTTGGTAACGAAGGCGCGACCGAGGGCGACATGCTTCACGCGCTTGAGGTTGCCCAGAGCACCTTTGTACTCGACCAACCGCAGGGGCTCGATACCCCGGTTGCCCAGGGCGGTACGAACTTTTCGGGCGGCCAGCGCCAGCGCCTGGCCATTGCTCGCGCGCTCATGAAGCGCGCCGATCTATATATCTTCGATGACAGTTTTTCGGCCCTGGACTTTAAGACCGATGCCGCCCTGCGTCACGCGTTGCAAGACGAGACGCGTGACGCTGCGGTGCTCATCATCGCGCAGCGCATCTCGACTATTTTGCATGCCGACCAGATCGTTGTGCTCAAGGACGGCGAGGTCGTGGGCTTGGGCACGCATGGCGAGCTTATGGAAACCTGCGAGGTGTACCGCGCCATCGCGGAATCGCAAATGAAGGGAGGTGAGTAGCATGACCGGGGAGCTCAAGAAGCAGGGCGGCGTTGATGACGCCGCTGCCGCGGGACTGGTCGAGGAAACGGCTGCCGCGTCGACCGAGCTGGATGACGCCGCCAAGCGCGAGGCTCGCCGCCAAGCGCTCTACGAGGAAAACGAACGTGCCGAGGACGAGCGCGCCCGCGCCGAGGCAGAGCGTATGCGCGACGTGGACGACGAAGACGAGGACGAGACGCCTCGGGATACCTGGGCGACGGTGCGCCGCCTGTGGAGCGAGGCTGCCGGCGACCATTGGCGCTTCTATATCGTGTTCGCGAGCATTGTGTTCTATGCCATCTTTAACACCGCTGCGCCGGCATATAGCGCCCGTGTGATCGATGAGCTGTGGGGCCACATTCAGGTGGCGTTTGCCAACGACACCGCCTTCAACATCACCTGGGAGAACTGCGGCAGGACCATCTTCATCTACTTTATGATCTGGACGGCCGCTGCCTCGTTCTACGCGCTCCAGAGCTTTTTGATGTCGAGCGTGGCCGAACGCCTCAACCTGCGTCTGCGTAACCGCATCGCACAAAAGCTCAATCGTCTGCCGCTCGCCTATTTTGACGCGCATCGTCCCGGCGAGGTCGTCAGCCGCGCGACCAATGACTTGGACAAGATGTCCGAGAGCATGCAGCGCGGATTGCTGCAGCTGCTGGTGTCGATCGGTACCGTGGTGGGCGCCGTGAGCGTGATGTTCGTGTTTAGCGTGCCGCTCACGCTCGTCTTTTTGTTCTTTACGGCGTTGTCGCTGCTGGTGACCAAGGTGGTCTCGCGCCGCACGCATGACGTGACCGGCGAGCGCCAGGAGTGGGTGTCCAAGATTACGAGCGCGGTCGAGGAAGGCTACTCGGGCCGTTTGGTGATTCGCGCGTTTAACCGCGAGCGCCAGAGTTCTGCCGAGGTTCATGAGGCCTCGGGCGAGCTGGCACGCGTGAGCACCAAGGCCGACTTTATGATCAACGCCGTCGGACCCGCGGTTCGCTTTATTGGTCGCCTAGCGCAGATCGCGATCGCGCTCGTGGGCTGCAGCATGCTGGTTGCCGGCCACATGACCGTCGGCGTGTTCCAGGCGTTCTTCCAGTTTATCTACGAAGCGTCCGAACCCATGACGCAGCTGTCGTTCACTTTTAACTCGCTGCAGAGCGCGCTGGCGAGTGCGGAGCGCGTGTTCGACCTGCTCGATGAGCCCGAGATGGAGGCCGATCCGCTGCCGGACGAGGCCGCCAAGCTGCCGGGTCGTGTGGAGGGCCGCGTCTCCTTTGAGCACGTGCGCTTTGGCTATGCGCCCGATAAGCCGCTCATGCGCGACGTGTCGTTTACCGCCGCGCCGGGCCAGAAGATTGCCGTGGTGGGAACCACGGGCGCAGGCAAGACGACGCTCATCAACCTGCTCATGCGCTTTTACGAGATCGACGGCGGCCGCATTACGCTTGACGGTGTGGATACGCGCCTCATGGACCGCGGCGAGCTACGTCAGCAGTTTGGCATGGTGCTGCAGGACGCCTGGCTGTTCGACGGCACGATTGCCGAGAACATCGCCTACGGCTGCCCCGAGGCGACGCGCGAGGAGATCGTGGCGGCTGCGCGCGCCGCGCAGGTCGACTTCTTTGTGCGCACCATGCCGCAGGGCTACGACACGCGCGTGGCCAACGATGCCGAAAGCATCAGCCAGGGCCAGCGCCAGTTGCTGACCATTGCGCGCGTGCTGCTCAACAACCCGGCGATTCTCATCCTGGACGAGGCGACCTCAAGCGTGGACACGCGCACCGAGCTTGCTATCGGCCGCGCCATGGACGCGCTCATGCGCGGGCGCACCAGCTTTGTGATCGCGCATCGCCTGTCGACGATCGTGGATGCCGACCTGATCTTGGTCATGGACCACGGCAACATCATCGAGCAAGGCACGCATAAGGAGCTGCTCGCAGCCGAGGGTGCCTACGCCGACCTCTATCTGAGCCAGTTCGCATAAGGTGACAAAGGGGCAGCCCCTTTGTCACATCACAAATAAGGCGCGCCGGGGATGAATTTCCTGGCGCGCCTTTGCGTTGACGTCAATGTTGTCGGTAGCCGTCCGCCTCTAGCGCTCGTCCACGAGCTTGGCGACGAGGGCCTTGAGCTCGGCCACCTCTCGCTCGAGTTCCTTGACGCGGCGGGCGTTCTCGGTGATGCCCTGGCGGTTGAGGGCACTCTGCTCGGCGGCGTCGTCGGGCATGTACTCGCGATGCTGCTTGGCGTCGAAACTCTCCTCAAACACGCGGCAGCCGTTGCGCTTGATGATGCGTCCCGGCACGCCCACGACGGTGCAGTTGTCGGGGACGTCCTTGACAACAACCGAGTTGCCGCCGATCTTGACGTTGTTGCCGATGCGGATGTTGCCGAGCACCTTGGCGCCCGTGCCCACGGTGACGTTATTGCCCAGGGTGGGGTGGCGTTTGCCGGTCTCGTTGCCGGTGCCGCCGAGCGTGACGCCCTGATAGAGCACGCAGTTGTCGCCCACAATGGTGGTCTCGCCGATGACGACGCCCATGGCGTGGTCGATAAAGAAGTGCTTGCCAATCTGCGCGGCAGGGTGAATCTCGACGCCGGTGATGTGGCGGGTGATTTGCGAGAGCACACGGGCGAGCGAGCGATGGCCATGCTCCCAGAGCCAGTGCTCGGGCACGTGGTTCCACTTGGCGTGCAGGCCAGGATAGGAAAGGAAGATGACCAGACCGTTTTGCGCGGCGGGGTCCTGCGCTTGGACGGTCTTGATGTCCTCGCGAATGGTATTGATAAAGCTCACCGGCCGCCCTCCCTTAGCGCCATGGCAATGCGATTCAATAAAGTATAGCGATTCGCTAGGGATTAGGAAGGACAATCTTGGCGGCATTGCGCGACAGGTGTCAGTTATGCAAACTTGCTGGTAATGGAGTCATGCTTTTGTGGGGTTGCGCACGAGGGGACGCCGCAACCGTATACTAGTCAACTTGGACGTATCCGCGCCCACAACTGAGAGGTTTTACTTCATGGGTTTCATCAATTTTATTGCCGAGCTGCTTAAGGACCCGCGCACCGCGATCGCCAGCTGGATCGCCGCCGGCCCGCTTATGGCCTACGGCTGCGTGTTCCTGATCATCTTTATCGAGACGGGCGTGGTGTTCTTCCCGTTCCTTCCCGGTGATTCGCTGCTGTTCGCCTCGGGTTTCTTTGCCCACAACGGCGGCTTTAACATCCTGGCGCTTCTGGCCACCGCATGGGCCGCTGCCATTTTGGGCGATCAGTGCAACTTTATGATCGGTCACTTCTTTGGCCGCAAGATCATCGCTTCGGGCAAGGTCAAGGCCATGACGCCCGAGCGCATCAAAAAGTCCGAGGACTTCTTGGACAAGTGGGGTCACCTGGCCATCTTCCTGGGTCGCTTCTTCCCGTTTATCCGCACTTTTGTGCCCTTTATCGCTGGCATGGGCGGCATGCACTGGCGCAACTTTGTCGTCTTTAACGTGCTGGGCGGCATTACCTGGTCGACGGTCTTTACGCTGCTGGGCTACTTCTTTGGCGGCATTCCCTTTGTGCAGGAGCACTTTGAGCTGCTGATTATCGGCATCGTTGCCGTGTCGATCATCCCGACCGTGGTCGGTCTGGTTAAGGCTAAGCTGGGCAAATAGAACGCCTAGCTCGAGCCAGCGCGCAGACCGTACAGTTGAGGCCCGTCACCGCTTACGGTGGCGGGCCTTTTTGCT